>NZ_DHYX01000055.1:0-30121 GCF_002414285.1 Clostridium sp. UBA5119
CTTCACAAGTATTGAGCATTTTATCCTCTTCTTCACCATTAATATTTAGTTGCCAATTTACATATTCTCTCAGACCAATTGTTAACATTTTAACACACTCCTCCAGAAAATTTCTACTAGCCTCATGCCCTAGTAGTTATTGTAATTGATATTAAATATGCATATACTTAGAAAATATCTACCTTTTTTAATTAGATACTTAATAAATATACTTAGTTATTATGCTTAAAAACCATCTCTAACTTTGTTTTTATTTTAACATATTTATTCCTATCCGAAAAGCCTTTTTCTGAATTTTCTTTTAAATTTTTTGGATATTTTTATTCATTTTTTCTATAGATATATAAATTACGAAGCTTTATAAAATATATGTGTTTTTTATATAGATTTTTGTATATAATTTATATTAGGTATTCATTTATTTTTATACACATACAATGGTTATTAGGTTGATCTATAACTATGTTTTAATATATAAATTCATGGATGTAGTATTATATTTTATATAGGAGTTGTTATTATATGAGTTTTAATTTTTTACAAGATAAAAATAAAAAAGTTCACTTTATTGGTATTGGTGGCATTAGTATGAGTGGTCTTGCTGAGATTCTACTTAAAAACGGATATACTGTATCTGGTTCAGATATGAAAAATTCAAATATGGTTGAAAAACTTAGAAATAAATGTGCAAATATATATATGGGACACAGTGCAGATAACATACAGGATTCAGATTTAATAGTATACACTGCTGCTATCAGTGAGGATAATCCTGAGTTTCAAAAGGCCATTGAACTAAAGATTCCTATGATGGATAGAGCTGAATTCTTAGGCAGAATTATGCTTGGTCATAAATATAATGTAGCTGTTGCTGGTACTCATGGCAAAACAACCACAACTTCAATGCTTGCCCATATTGTAATTGAAGAACAAGTGGATCCTACCATATTAGTAGGTGGAGAATTAGATGTTATAGAGGGTAATGTTCTTGCTGGAAATAGTGATTACTTTGTTACCGAAGCTTGTGAGTATAAAGGATCTTTCTTAAAATTTCATCCTTATATAGGAATTATATTAAATGTAGATGCAGACCATTTAGATTTTTATAAGGATATAAATCACATAAAAGATACTTTTAATAAATTTATAGATATCATACCAGAGGATGGTTTCCTTGTATGCAATAGTGATGATAGTAACGTTTCTGATATATTAAATAATCATAAATGTACTGTAATGACTTACGGAATAAATAATGGTGAGTATAAAGCTAAAAATATAACTTATAACTCTCTTGGTTGTGGTTCTTATGATTTATATAAAAATGATCATATGTTATTTTCTATAGCCTTAAATGTTCCTGGAGAACATAATGTGCTTAACTCTTTAGCTGCTATATGTACATCCTTAGCTCTTAACATTTCTAATGAATCTATAATTAAAGGATTATCTAACTTTGGAGGAACCCATAGAAGATTTGAATTTAAGGGTTCTAAAAATGGTGTTACTGTAATAGATGACTATGCTCATCATCCGACAGAAATTCAAGCTACTCTTAATGCTTGTAAAAATTATCCTCACAAAGATTTATACGTGGTATTTCAACCTCATACCTACACTCGAACTATAACTCTTTTTGATGACTTTGTAAAAACCTTCAATGGAGTAAATCATTTATTATTAGCAGATATATACGCTGCTCGTGAAAAAGATACTGGAATTGTTAATTCGGTAAAGTTAGGCGATGCTATAAGACTTACAGGAGTTGATGCAATAAACTATCATAGCTTTGAAGAAATAGTTAATCACTTAAAATCAAAGGCCAAAGATGGTGATCTTATTATTACCGTAGGTGCTGGAGATATAAATGTTGTTGGTGAAATGTATCTAGCTAATTAATTTTATCTTATACCAATTAATATAGCTATCCTTTAATTGAGATAGCTATATTTTTAATATATAAACGAGGTGACAAAATGAATTCAAACTTTAATAAAACAGTGTACATAGTTAATGCCTTCACTCACAATGATATGGGTGGAAATAAGGCTGGTGTAGTTATTGATTGTGATGACATATCCTCTAATGACATGGTAGCTATCGCAAAAGAAGTAAACCTTTCTGAAACTGCCTTTGTGATAAAATCAAGATGTGACGATTATGACTATGAGGTTAGATTTTTTACCCCTTCAATAGAAGTTGATTTATGTGGTCATGCTACCATCGCCACTTTCTATACCTTAGCTAAATTAGGCTTTATCAAACCAAGTACAAGTCCAGTAAAATTAAAACAAAAAACTCTTGCCGGTATTTTAGACATAGAAATTTATTTTGATAATGAAAAAATTGCCTATGTGCTTATGACTCAAACTAATCCTAAGTTCTATTCATATATTGATGATGTAAAAGAACTTTGTGATATATTAGGAATAACCGTAGAAGATGCCGGAATCCAAGGTCATGCATTAAAACCTATGATAATTTCTACAGGGCTTAAAGATATAATGTTCCCAGTTAAATCTCTAAATGCTCTAAAAAGAATAAACCCAGATTTTCAAGTCCTAAAAGAATACACAGATAACTTAAATTTAGTAGGTCTTCATGCCTTCTCTTTAGAAACCGAAAATTCTAAAAGCACTGTTGCAACTAGAAACTTCGGTCCTAGTGTAGGTATCGATGAAGAAAGTGCTACTGGTACATCTAATGGCGCATTATGTGCATACATAATGAAACATAACATACTTGATTTTAAAGATAAACTAACCATATGTTGCGAACAAGGTTATTACATGAATAATTCAAGTGAAATTATCTGCACGGGTGAAGCTATTAATAATGACTATTTAATAAAAGTTGGTGGCATAGGAAGTATAGAAAAAACTATAGAGGTGACTTATAAATAGTCACCCCTTTCTTTTTTTTACTTAAATAAAGATTTTAAATTTGATCTCTCCTGTTGTATCTGACTTTTTACATTTGATGATGGATTAAACAAAGAGTCATACCTAAATAGTAATATTCCTTTGTACTTTTTTAACTTTCTTGAAGCTTCAACCTGTCTTTTTAATATATCTGTACTATTTCTCCACTCATCCTTTCCATTACCTGCCCAAGCATCTTCACTACCAACTTTATACACAGATAAACCTATATATAAATTTACTGTAGATTCAGTAACAAGACTATTAAACTCTTCAATAACTTGTTGAAAATTGCTATTATCATTTAAAAAACCATAATATATTTGTGGACAAATATAATCAATATATCCAGGGTTTTGAACCCACTTCTTCACATCAATAAATTGGCTATTATAGTTATTATCCATAGAGCCTTGTGGACTTATTCCAAAGACTACCTCTGGACTTATCTCTTTAACAATTGAATAAACCTGTCTTACAAGAATATTAACATTTTCACGTCTCCAATTCTCTAAATCTAAATCTCCTCCTGAACTTGTATACTCGCCATAAGCTTTACTATCTATAGACACATCACTAGATGGATAAAAATAATCATCAAAATGTATTCCATCAACTTCATAGCTCTCCACTATTTCTTTTACTCCATTTACTATAAGTTGCCTAACTTCTTCTTTGCCAGGATTATAATATATTCCACCATTACATTTTATTATATTATCACTACCATCCTTTATCCATTTGCTAGCAGGATTCTCCGAAGACAGTGGCAACTTAACACTATCACTTCTAACTCTATAGGGATTAATCCAAGCCTCTACTCTTATATTTCTTAAATGCGCTTCCTCTATAATAACTTGAAGAGGATCATAGCCCGGAGCATTACCTTCTATGCCAGAACAATATATAGACCATGGATAATATTTAGATTGATATAAGGCATCAGAAAAAGGTCTTACCTGTACAATTAAAGTATTCAATCCCATAGCTTCTACATTTTCTATTGCTTGTGATATATTTTTCCTAAATTCATTCTCATTTTTCTTCTTAAGCATAGATGCTAAATCTAAATAAGATAACCAAATTCCCTTTATCTCATCACAATTTATAATTTCTCTTTCTTTATTAATTGTTTCATGACTACTATTATCTATATTATCAGAGCATATAATCCACACTAATCCCAAAATAACTAATATAATTACTCCTAAAGTAGCAATATTCATTTTATTCATTTATGCTCCCCCTTAATTTAAGAATAATATATAACTATGCTCATAATCTAATCTATAGACTTTAATTATAGTAAATATATCTATTTATACCTAGAAAACTTCTTCCAAAGTTCATCAACTTCACTTTGTTCTAAAAAACTAGATAATATTCTATAATCTCTTTTCCGTACGTAAAATATAATCCCTTTATTATCCCTCCTTGCTTTATATACATCTTTAAAATAAAAAGTTTTTGATTTTTCATTCATATTATTATTAATACAAAATTTATCTTTGTATATTTTTATATAATTTAGCTCATCAATGATTCTTACTTTTTTAGTAACAAGGCCTGTAACTATTAGTCCTACTATAGAAAACACTAATAAAAATCTCCCATAAAAAAGATTGTTCTTTATAAATAATCCTATTGTAATTATCAGTAAAAGACTCGATAAAAGTATACTATTAGACAATTGCTTTCTCATATATCTTTTAGAAGCCTCACTAAACCTATATTCCTTCATCTTTTGTACTCCTCCATTTTTTAATGACAATGATATTATGTAAATATATCTGTTAAACTTTTTACGTTCAGTAACATCTTTTATTATTTACAATATACTGGTTTTATAACACCTTTTATTGGCCTTTAAAAAATAATCTGTTATATAGCAAAACTTTTTGCATAAAATATGTTGACAACCTATTAAATATATCATATAATAATTTTTGTCGGCGGGGTGTGGCGCAGATGGGAGCGCGCGTGGTTTGGGACCATGAGGTCGCAGGTTCAATCCCTGTCACCCCGACCAAAAGGAACATGAATGTCATGTTCCTTTTTATTTTATCCGATGACTATCAGCTCTAATACTCCTAAAGTGGGAGTAAAGAGCTGCTATGTTCCTGGATAACGATTTTCCCTAAAGGACAACGAATTCTAAGTATCGAAAATACTGATACTAAGAATTCTGTTAGTAAGCTTCAGCGGGATTAAAAACTCCCTCTGAAGCAAAGAACTCTGTTTACAATATATGTTTTGATTTACTATAGAAAGATAGTGTTTTGTAACTAAACCTAAAATCTGTTACAAGAGCACTATCTTTTTTTATTACACCTATTATCATCTTTTCTTAAATAATATATCACTTGGTGAAAATTATATGCATTAATAAAGACACAATATATATTAATATTATAGTTGTATGAAATTTTCTTATTTGACCCCTCTTATCTCTATAAATAAATTTATTTATAATTCCAGTAGCTGCCATTATTAAAACACATATAAAGGTTACAATCCCCCAAAAAGAAAAACTTTCCTTATAATTCATTATTAACATATGAATTATACAAGAAATAAATGCACCCACTCCAAACACCCCATGATTTTCTTCTAAAATACTATTTATGTTAATAGCTTTAGTTATTATAGCTCTATGTTTTTTCTTTGATAAACCTTTAATAAACTTATTATAAAATCCTAAAGATACTACTCTTGACAATGCTCCTAAAGTAAATATAATCGAAATAATACCCCAAAACTTACCTAAGAAATCCATAGTTTTCCCCCTTATATTTTACTAATACATTATATGTTTTTAATTTTATTACATTCTTTTTTTATTAATTTTTATTAGTAGTAAGAGATAGTTTCCATATTATATTCATTACACTTTACATTAAAAGTTTTATTTGTTATGTTAATATGCGGGGGTGATAATATATGTTTAAAAATATAGACGCTGCAATTTTTGATATGGATGGTACTATAGTTGATTCTATGTGGGTATGGAATAAAATCGATACAGAATACCTAGCTAAACATAATTTAAATGTACCTCCATCATTAAATAATGACATTGCTCATCTTAGCTTTAATGAAGTAGCTATTTACTTTAAGAATTCCTTTGATTTGCCCTATACCTTAGAAGAAATTAAACAGCATTGGAATGACATGGCTTACGAAGCTTACTGTAATAAAGTGAAACTAAAACCTGGTGTTAAAGAATTTTTTAATCTACTTAAAGAAAATAATATAAAAATTGCACTGGCTACAAGCAATAACACTTTACTTTTAGAAGCTTGCTTAAAAGCTAATGGGATATATGAATATTTTGATACAATAACCTTAACTAATGAGGTAAAAAGGGGAAAAGATTTTCCAGATGTATATCTTCTAACAGCCAATAAATTAGGCGTTTCTCCAGATAAGTGCATGGTTTTTGAAGACTTACTTCCAGCCATACAAGGTGCTAAAAAAGCTGGTATGAAGGTTATAGGCGTATATGATGAACATTCTTTAGAGCAGCATAATGACATGAAAGCTTTAGCTGATGATTTTATATTAGATTATATTAGTTTTTCTTTAGCTATATAATAATTAAAGGTAGTCTTAGTAAGAATTAATTTATCTTCTAGGACAACCTTTATTTTTTTTATATATTTTAATTCACAATGGGGCTGGTTTCAGCATTTATCAGCTGAATTAAATCCTTTGGTGCTATTTCTACTTGAAATCCAATTTTACCACCGCTTACAATGATTTTATTTAAATTCAGGGATGAATCATCAATTACAGTATTATAATTTTTCTTCATACCTATAGGCGAGCATCCTCCTCTAATATATCCCGTTATCTTAAGCATATCACTAACTTTTATCATTTCCACCGACTTTTCTCCTACACGCTTTGCTGCCGCCTTAAGATTCAGTTCCTTTGCAACAGGAACTATAAACACATAAAAATCTCCACTATGACCTTTTGTAACAAGAGTTTTAAATACCTTTTCTACTGCTACTCCTAGTTTATTAGCTACTGATATTCCATCTACATCACTATCCTTAACCTCATATGTATATATATTATAATTTATATTACTATTATCTAGTATCCTCATCACATTAGTTTTAGTATTAGCCATTTATTCATCAACTCCTCACATAGAATTATATCACTAAACTTTTACTAGTTTTATTAATATTACATATTAATTTTACTAAGTCTATTTCATAAATAAAAGGAATATATTTATACTACCAAGCTCTTTTATGGAGGTATATTCATGATAAAAACTTTTTTCATTTATGTCCTACTTCTTACCTCTGGTGGATTAGGAATTTTATATTATCTTTTAAATGATAAATATAACAAACAAAATATTCAAGTAAGAGTTCTAACAAAACAAAATAATAGTTTAACATCTCAATTAAACACTATCAATAAGCCAAATGAAACTCTAAAAGTTTACTCTAGGCCTATTAGATTTAATACTGGTGAAACAATAAAGCGGTGCTCTCTTTATATCTCACCTCTCAGTAATAGTCCTATACTCCGCTCCATCCCATCTAACTCACGGGTAGCAATTCTCGATTCAGTTGAAGCTTTGGAAACCTTGTGGTACGAGGTACGCGTTATAACCTCTGACACAGTAAATACAAAAGGTTTTGTTAGACAAGAGTTGGTTAAAGAACTTCAAATTATAGAAACCCACATTATAAAAAATTAAAACTTCAACTAAAGAAAATATTTATATTATTTATTATTGTGATTTTAGAATAAAACGACTAAGATATACTTAGTCGTTTTATTGTTTAGAAATATTTATCCATATATTCTCTTGTAGGTGGAATATCATTTTTAGCTCCCTTAGTAAAAAGCATTTGATGTAAATCTATAACTCCATTATTAAATGAAGCTGCACAGGAACATAAATATATTCTCCACATCCTTATAAACCTTTCATCTACTATTTTTTTAATTTCATCAATATTATCTTCAAAGTTTTTATACCAATAAAGCAGAGTTTTCTTATAGTGAAGTCTTAAACTCTCTACATCTATAGTATAAAACTTATGCTCACAAGCGGTATTCATTATTTCTCTTATGCTAGGAATTACACCCCCTGGAAAAATATATTTCTTAATCCATGGATCTCCCGGTGATTCATGAAGACTACTTATATAGTGTAGTAAAAACTCACCTTTAGGATTTAATACGGCACTTACATTACTAAAAAATAAGTTATAGTTCTCTCTGCCAACATGTTCTATCATACCAACACTAACTACTCTATCAAAAGTCATACCTGAATCCTTTAACTTTCTATAGTCTAACAGCTTAACCTGTAGATAATCTTCTAGATTTTCATTTCTAATTAACTCTGTAAACCCTCTATACTGCTCTTCACTTAAAGTTATACCAACACCGTGAATTTTATATTTCTTAGCGGCTTCCACTAGTAAATAACCCCAGCCACATCCAACATCTAGTAAACTCATACCTTCTCTTAAATTGAGTTTGTTAAGTATATGATGTATTTTATTCATCTGAGCTCCCTCTAATGTATCATTATCATTTTTGAAGTAAGCACAAGAGTAACTCATGGTTTTATCAAGCCATAACTTGTAAAAATCGTTTCCTATATCATAATGAGAACATACCTCTTCCTTTTGATGCTTTAACGACGTAGATGTATGAAGTAGCTTTTTAAGCCCTTTCATATCTAAAGTAAACCTCTCTATATGACTTAATAGAGTATCAAGAGCATAGTATAAATCTCCTTCTATTAAATCTATATCCTCATTCATATATGCTTCTCCCAAAGCAAGAGAAGTGCTTTTTAGCAAATCTACTTTATTGGGTAGTTTTTTTATAGCTATTTTAAATTTGGGCTCACCTTCACCTATAATAAATTCCTCTTCATTCTTATATTTTACCGCAAAAGGAGCGGTATCAAACTGATTTAAAAATCCTTCAACTAAACTTTTTTCTATTGCCATAATTTCCTCCATTAATCAACAAAATCTTTCTATATTATGGACAATATTTTCTATAAGAAATCAAAAGTTACTTATTGTTTACAATTCCCTTTTTAGATTCCTTCTGTATTTTTTTAAGGGCTTTCTTAGAACCTCTTTCTATATCATGTTCTAATTTTCTTTCCTTATAAGCTATAAAAATCTGATTTAAGTCATAACCTTCAGGATATAACTCTGTAGCACTAACCTCTAGTTTTAATCTTTTATAATTCACTTCAATAAATTTACCATCTAAAAATACAATTACATTATTAAATTCATCTTTTTCTTTATACACAACTCCTGGTAACTTCTTATCTATAACAATAACTCTATCACCTTTTTCATAATTATAGGATTCTTCACTATAATTATCAACTTCTTTATTTCTAGTAATATTGCTATCTCTTAACAATTCATAGTTATAACTTTTAGTTTCAATATATTTTCTTGTTCTATCTATTATTTTATCAGCTATACCCATTTTCTTTGAAATATAAAGGGCATTACTATTTCCACTCTTCCCAATAGAAAGCTTATATAGTGGATCTAAGGTCTCCCTTTGGAATTCCATAGCTGCATTCTCAAAATCAGGGTGATTTTGAGAAAAGTTTTTAATCTCCCCATAATGAGTAGATGCTATGGTAATGCATCCTTTATGATAAAACTCCTCTAGTATCGCAATAGCAAGCGCTGCTCCTTCATTAGGTTCTGTACCACTTCCTATCTCATCCAGAAGAAGAAGTGTATTTTTATTACTCTCTTTTAAAATTCCGCTAAGATTATTAACATGAGATGAAAATGTACTTAAAGCATTTTCCACACTTTGGTCGTCTCCAATATCCACAAATATTTTCTCAAAGATGGCTATCTCGCTTCCTGATTCAGCACCTATATGAAATCCACTTTGCGTAGCTAATGTAAGAAGTCCCACTGTCTTTAATACCACTGTCTTCCCCCCTGCATTAGGTCCAGTTATAATCAAGGTTCTATAATCATTTCCTATATTAAAATCTAGTGGAACGGCATTTTTAATTAATGGATATCTACCCTTAATTATATTTATATATCCATGATTATTTAGAATCGGCTGTATTCCATCTATATCTTTACTATATTTTGCTTTTGCTAGAATCATATCATATTCTGCAATGACTTCTATATTTATCTTTAGCTCTTTAATCCTCTCAAATATCATATCAGTTAAAGTTGCAAGTATTCTATATTCTTCCATGGCCTCTTCTGATTTTAGTGTAGTTAACTCTGTAGTATACTTTGATACAGAACTTGGTTCTATAAATACAGTAGTCCCCTTAGAAGACACTTCTACGATGGATCCTTGAACTTGATTCTTGTAGGAAGCCTTTATAGGAATTGTATATCTACCATTCCTTTGACTTATAAAAAATTCTTGAATATATTCTTTATTGGCACTACTTCTTATAAACTTATCTAACCTTTCTTTTATCTTTTCTTCACAACTTTCTATATGTCGTCTAATTCTCTTAAGTTCTTTACTAGCATTAGAATCCACTATGCTTCCTTTAATTGAAATCTCTATTTCCTCTTCAATATATTTTAATTCTGTGATACTTTTACCATAAGCACTTAAAGTTGGAGCATATCCTTCTTTATCTTCTATAAAAATTTTAACCTTTCTGCATCCACGTAAAAAATTATCTATTGTTGTTAGCTCTGATGGTTCAAGGACTGAGCCTTTTTCAATCTTATCTATCAAAGGAGTAATATTAAATATTCCCTTTAATGGCATGTGATAAGAAGCATCTATAAGATTTCTTCCTTCAGATGTTTCCTCCAACATTCTTTTCACTTGTTTAATATTATTACTAGGTTGAAGTTTATCTAGTAATTCTCTTCCTAACCCACTTACACAATAAGATTTAATAATTTCCTTTATTTTATTATAATGTAATTTTTCCAATGTACTAATATTCATTTTCACGATTCCTTTACTTATTATTAAGTCCATGAAATCCTTCATAGATTTCCAAAATAAAAAAAGCCATGGATACTCCCACCGCTTTAAACTTGCCATTAACAAAGATAGCTATAGCTATCCTAAGGTAAATTTCGTGGACTTGTATCTTTAATAGTTTTAATTAATCCCACAACAAACAAAGGTACCTACTACCCTAATTTTTAAGATTAATATTTAATTACTATTTTAGATACTAGACACTCACAAAAATACCTCTCTTTCATTTTCGAAATCTATGTAATTTAATGTTAAAGCATAATTTATAAAAAATCAATATATTTTTATTAAATAATATATGTCTATTAATAAAAATATTCTAATTTCCATTGTTTTACTTATATGTAACATATGCTATAATTACTTTAATACTATTATTAAAAGGAGGGTTAAGTATGTTATCACTTGTATTTTTTATATTCATGCTAATATCACTAGGATTTCTAATATACTTTAATTATCATCCTCAAGGATATAAAATGCCCATTGTTAAAACTATTACCAGCTTACTATTTATCTCTGTATGTATATGTGGATATAAAACCTTTGATTCCAATCCACAATATTTCATCTTTGTACTTTTAGCATTAATAATGTCTTTGATTGGGGATATATTTCTTGCCTTTAATAATACTAAGTCGAATGAAGTTAGTAAAATGTTTGTATATGGATTAATTAGTTTTTCTATTGCACATATATTCTTTTCTTTAGCCTTTGCTACTCTTACACCTGTGCTAATTTGGCATGTTCTATTATTTATACTAATTTCAATAATCTCTATTCTATTTTTAAATCTAATAAAAGGCTTTGATTTTAAGGGAGCCTATAAACTAGTTGTTACTTATTCAATTATAATTAGTTTTATGGTTACAAGGGCATTGTCATTAACTCCCTTAATCCATGAAAATTTTTTAAGTACTATACTTGTAGTTATAGGTGCATGTCTCTTCTTTTTATCTGATTTAATTTTATGCTTTATATATTTTCATAAAAAATCACCATCTTACATGACAGCATTGAACTTGTTATGTTACTATGTAGGACAAGGTCTTATAGCTCTTAGTTTAGCTCTATAACAGCTTTACAACATAAGTAATATAAATTTTATTAATAAAAAGATAGATATTAGTAAAGTTTTATTAATATCTATTCTTTATTTACTCCTACCTATGTATATATTCTAATTTTCTTTATCCTATTCCGATCTATATCTTCAATTATAAATCTATAATTGCTATAAATTATTTCTTCGCTTATATTAGGGAATCTTCCTAGCACACCTATTATAAATCCACCTATGGAGTCAAATTCCTCGGACTCAATTTTTGTTCCTATAAGTTCATTTATATCCTCTATTCTAACACTTCCTCCAACTATATACTCATCTTCCTTTACCACATATATTTCTGGTTCTTCATCATCATATTCATCACTTATATCCCCAACTATCTCCTCTATTAAATCTTCAATAGTTACAATTCCAACGGTTCCACCATATTCATCAAGTACTACTACCATGTGTTGTCTATTTTTATTCATATCTTTAAAAAGCTCTGTAACTTTTCTGAATTCGTAGGTATAAGTTATTTCTCTCATATAATTTTTCAAACTAAAATCCTTAGTATATTCCATAAATATAATATCTTTAACATTTAATATACCTACAATATTATCTATGGTATCTGAATATATAGGTATTCTTGAAAACCCTTCTTCCTTTATAACTGAAATAATCTTATCTAAACCCTCCTCTATATCTAAAGCTATTATATCTACCCTTTGAACCATAACATCCTTTGCATAAAGATCTCCAAATTGAAACACATTGTGAATCATATCCTTTTCTTCTGACATTAATATACCTTCTTCTTCACTAACATCTACAATAGTTTTTAATTCATCTTCTGTTATAAATGGTTTATTACTATCACTTTTCCCTCCAAGTAATTTTATAAAGAAACTTGATATTGTAGTGGTTATGATAACTATTGGTTTAAATATTTTGCTTACAATAAATATTGGACTGGCAACTCTTAGTGATACCTGTTCTGAATTTTGTGAAGCTAAAGTTTTTGGGGTAATCTCGCCAAAAATAAGTACTATTATAGTCATTATTATAGTACTTATAGCCACACCTCTACTTCCAATAAGATTAATAGCTAAAACCGTTGCTAAAGAAGATGATGCTATATTTACAATATTATTTCCAACTAAAATTGATGCTAATAAGCTACTAGGATTATCAGTTAATTCCTTAACTCTATTAGCTCCCTTTATGTTTTCCTCTACCATATGTCTAACTCTTATCTTGCTAATAGACATTAATGCAGTTTCCGATGCAGAGAAAAAGCTAGATAGCATTATTAATATTATTAATCCTATAATCTGTATATATATTATTGAACTCAAATCTACTCCTCCTCTCCCTTAACTAATATCTAATTCTATTGGAATTAAATCAAACTTTAAAAGTATTAATGAAATAAAATATATATCTTAATTATGCTACATTTCACTCTAAAATATTATCTAAAAGGTTTTATAAGAAAAATATATCTTTTAATAAAATAAATTTTAAAAATCATGATAAAGGTGTCACTAATATATTAGAATAATCATAATATGTAGTATGCCTCTAAGGCATAGGGGGAATATAAATGAGTAATATGTATAATAACTATGATAATTATAATGATGCTTTTGAAGACTATCAGAATTATGAATGTTATCCTAGCTATTCTAATTATGAATATGATGCCAGTAACGACTATGTAAAACAAAATAAATGTAATAATTCTAATAGCAATACTTCTAATGATTCTTGTAGGCATGAAGTTCAAACCCATGTTCATGAATATACTGGTTCTACAAAATCTGGTTGTGTAGACTGTAGCAATATTCACAACCATCGATTTGCTGGTGTAACTGGTGAAGCGATTCCTTACCGTAACTCACACGTTCACAAACTTGAAACAAATACTGATTTCTATAATCATTATCATGAAATTTGTGATACTACTGGACCAGCTATTTATGTTGGCAATGGTAAGCATGTTCACTTTGTAAAAGGAAAAACAAGTAGAGACAATGCCCATATTCATGAATATATTTTTGCAACCTTAATTGAAGCACCAACTTTTTTTCAAAATAAAAAATAATATATAAAGTAATTTAATTTAAAATACAATAACTACAACCTGGTATAGTCTAGGTTGTAGTATAAACAATATTATCTATACATACTCTAGCTTCATAAGATTCCCTTTTTAAATTTGTCCCCCCCAGGTATTTTTAAAGGAATGAAACTAGAGTTCATTACAACCCAAAACTTATTAAGTTAAATAGTTTCCTATATAAATAGTTATATAGGAAACTATTTACATATAAACCTAGTTAACTATTTGTTTTATTCATGCGGGTTTCAAGGGTTTTGCTGTTTTATAACATGGTTAAATCCATGCTATAATAGAGATAATATTTAATACTATTCTTGTCTATTTAACTACTATAAAATAGCCTAGCTAAGATAAATGAAATTATTATTCTATTTATCCTAACTAGGCTTATTAAATTAAAATATTATTTACATAGATCAATAATTACTTGAGTAAATATTTTAGCACTAAGTAGAAGTTCATCTACTACTGCAAACTCATCATCACCATGTAAATTATTATCAGTACCTGGCATTGTACATCCAAAAGCTACTCCATTATTAATATGATGAACATAGGTACCTCCTCCTATGGCTATACATTCACCCTTTTGTCCACTATATTCCTCATAACATTTCAAAAGAGTTTGTATAAACTCAGAGTTTTCATCAACATGATGAGCTGGGAACATATCATCGCTAGATAAGATTATATTGTCCTTTGCCATATTGTCTCTTAAAACATCACGCACATTTTCATTAGTTGCACAAAGTGGCGCTCTACAATCAAAGATTCCACTTAACTCTGAAGTAGTATATTTAAATATATTCAAAGTTATAGTTAATTCACCAGATAGATCATCACTCATCTTAACACCACAAGCTTCCCCCTTAGAATCTCCATGTGGGAATAACTTGCTAACAGCACATAGTTTCTTAAATCCTTCACTACTTACAAATGGCATAGATGTGAGTAATTCTAACATTCCTGTAAGAGCATTATTTCCATTTTCAGGAGTAGACGCATGTGCTCCTGCTCCCTTAGCCTTAATAACCCAGCTTTCACCATCTTTATCAAAGGTGAATTTTAAATTTGTATTTTTTGCTGCATCTATACAATATTTATTTATTTCTTCCTCTGAGAAGCCTTCCACAACTGCAATTGCAGTATCTGGAACTACATTAACCTTAACTCCACTTGTCATAGAAATCACTCTTGGTAAGTTGTTATCTTCTTCAAACTTACTTTCAAAGGGACTATGTAATCCTCCCTTTTCAATATTTATAACAGGAAAGTCTGCATCAGGTGAAAAAGTCATAGGTGCTTCTTTCTCTTTTTTATAGTAATATGCTATATCAGAACTTCCACATTCCTCATCTGTTCCTAATATAAGACGAACATTTTTACTTAAAGGTATATTTAAATCTTTAACAGCCTTTAAAGCATATAAAGATGCTAATGCTGGTCCCTTGTCATCCGCTGAACCTCTTCCATATAATTTACCATCTTTTATTATTGGCTCAAAAGGTTTTGTAACTGTCCAATCATCACTAACCGGCACTATATCTAGATGTGCTAAAATATCTAATTGCTTTTCTTTATCATTAAAATCAATAGCACCTACATAGTTATCATAATTTGTAGTTTTAAATCCCATACCTTCTGCTAGCTCTAAAGCAGCCTTAAGAGCCTTTGCTGGACCCTCTCCAAAAGGCATATCTTCTTTAGCCTCTGATCTATCACTTCTTATTCTTATTAAATCGCATATGTCATTTAACATTTCATCCTTATTATTATGAAAATACTCTTCTATTTGATTTTTATACATCCAAATCCCACCTTTATTTTAAAATTTAACTATAATTCCATTCTAATACTAAAATTGTTTTATTTCCATAGATGTTACAGTTAATTTACTCTTTTCGTTTCTTACAAATTTATTAATATTTATTCTATATCCTATAAATATAAAATATAATATATATAATTAGATATATAAAGTAACTATCTAGATTTTATTATATAGATAGTATTACTTACATTTTAAGTATAAGGAGAATTTAACATGTCAAATAAATTTTTTAAAAAATTAGCTATGACTATAGGTATTTTAACATGTATATCTATACCTACAACTGCTTTTGCAGATATTCATGGTGAATACCCAAGTGGTGAAATTCTAAGCTTTGGTTCTGATTTAAGTGATAGTCAAGAAGCTCAATTAAGAAAGTACTTTAAAGCTCCAGACAATATTGAAGCTATATATGTAGACAGTAAAATGGCACTAAAACAATTTGGTCTTGATGAAAAAGAATTAGCCAATTTTACAGGTGGATGGTATTCTAGTGCCTATGTTAAGCTATTACAAAAGGAAAATGGCGTAACAGTAAACTCTTCTAACTTAACACTAGTAACTAATGACATGCTTGCAAATGCATTAATTACTTCTGGAATATTGAATGCAGAGGTTATCGCCTCAGCTCCTTTTGAAGTAACTGGAGAATCAGCCCTTGCTGGAATCCTTGCTGGTGCTGAGAATATAATGGGTGGTGAATTATCTACCTCTAATAAAAAAGCCGCTCAAGAGGAAATAGACGTATCCCTAGACTTAGCTGAAGAGATAGGGGATACAGAAGCTTCTGCAATTATCAACGAAGTTAAAACAGCTGTTATAAAAGACAAGCCTTCTAACGAAGAGGAAATTAAAGAAATTATTGAAAAAGTTGAAAAAAAATATGATGTAGATATAAGTGCTACCATTCAAAACAATATGGTTGCATTAATGTCTAATATAAATGACCTAGACTTAGACTATTCTAAACTTAAGGATACCTTAGACAAAAGTGCATCTAAATTTAAAGATGAAATGGAAGCTCTAGGAAAAGAACTTAAGGATTCAGGCTTCTTTGATAAACTATTTAGCTGGATTAGCGAATTCTTCAGTTCACTTTTTAACTAAAATAAAGATTTAATTATAAAAATAAACCGTACCTTTTAGGGTACGGTTTATTTTTTATAATTTGTTAGTAAACTCTATCATATGATTATATAATTTATCTATGTTATCATGGTTATCCACGTAGAATTTATATAGTTCATTATAGGATACATTTTTTATAGTTTCTTCACAGTTTCTAAATCCTTTTAAATAGTTATAAAACTCAGATGATATTTGTGGTAAAAATCCAGCATCTACTGAGTTGTCTATACTTACACTATATAAATTTTCATTATAAGGCTCGCTTATAGTCACTAAGCATTTACTCATATATTTTCCTAAAAGCTCTATAAAGTTAGTAAATTCCGCCTTAAAATTTCCTTCTGAAGTATCTGGTTTTTCATTATTCCTATCTATAATATTATCTAAGTTTTTTAAAACCTTTGGTATTTCTGATATAACTAATAATAAACTTTCCTTATCAAATTGTGCTCTTTTCATATACACTCACTCCTTACTAATAATTTAAATTTATTGCTTTATTAATGGTAAATTAAAAAACCTCTTAGCTACTAAAACTAAAAGGTCTTAAATCTTATCTATCATAGATTAAATCACACCCTTCCATCTCTCGTAGAATTATAGCGTAAAAAATAGGCAGGTGTTCTGACTCAAGTATCATTATTTTCTTCTGCCTTCCCATAAAAAACAGTGGCATCTTAGAAGAAAACTCCTCTCTTACAGCGGCGGGACCGTGTGGGATTTTCACCCAGCTTCTCTTTTAATCAGTTATAGGAAAATATAACTGAACCCATATTCCATAATATTCAATTGTTACTATTATATTATACCCTTCTAAATTTCATGTCAAACCATTAATTATAGCCTTAACTATTGTTTTACCTCCAAATTAGAAGTTTTAGTAGTTCTTTTAATGTTTATTGCTGAATATCTAAATTTAACTAACTATTTCTAATATTATCTAACATATCCTTAATCTTTTTATCACTATATTCTTCTAATTTCAATAACTCATCATATGGATTTCCATAAATGCCTAAGTATCTTGCAAAAGCTGGTTCTGTTTTCAATCCATTTTTCTTAAGGATAACAACCTCTTCTCTAGTTCTTTCTCCACCTAATCTAAGTATTCTATCTTCAACTACCATATGCCTATATCCATTTTGCTTACAACTATTTAATGACTGAGCATATATTTCTATTTCAATATCCTCCACATAAAAATTTATAGTTAATATTGTTTCATTATCTGTACTATTATTACTTATATGAAATTTACTGAACATAGAATACTTATTTTCTACTATCTTCTGAAATTCCTTAAAATCATAAACTTCACATACTATATCTAAATCACTGTTTTCTATATCAATATTAATAGGTATAGTCCCTACTAATATTGGATTAAACTTTCTTAAAACATTAAATATATCTAGCTCCTTAAGTACTTTATATGAATTTTGTTGTTTTTTATTACCATGTTTAAGGTAGTTTATATTTATAAAATCTTTATTCTTCATCTAAATTATCCTCTTAACTCTGTTACTCTTTTTTCATTTTAATAATTTTGACAAACTTTAATGGCTTATTGTATTTTAGAAGGTGTAGTTTCTTTTATATATATTAATCCATCAAATAAGTTTCTAGGTGAATACATAAAAGAATGTGATACTTCACTACCTAAATAATTATCTCCAAATACATGAATATATTGTCTGTTTGATAAAAATTCAGATACAACATTGTTTGTAGAAGCAGATTTGAAATCTAGAAACGAAATAGGTATCTTTGTTTTATCAAAAGAATAACATAAGTAATTAGAGTCATTATTATCTATATGAAAGGCCTCATAAATTCCAGAGCTTTCACCACGTGAAGTAAAATATCCCCTTGAGAACTCAAATCCTATAGAGTAATACTCATCTTCATATTTATCCTTAAGTCTTTTTCCCATATATATATACTCCTCATCAATATGAGAGACATGTAAATTGTGCGCCCATAACATAATAGTATCATTCCCTTGTTCTTTTTCATGCTCTTGTATCCATTTAACATTATCAGCCATATATTTATCTCTTAGGTTTGAATTGCTAATAGTTATAGATTCTATGCCATTGCTTGTGTAGTAATAGTCAATAAATTGAATTACTAAATCTAAGTTCCACAAAGCCATTTCATAGCTGCTTTTTAAGTTATCTGCAATATATTTATCTTTATTTTCTTGAAGTTTTACCTTTACTTCATTTAATTGAGTCTTTAAACTTTTCATTTCCTGCATTGAATAATTTTTTATATTCATTTGATCTTTGTATAAGGGTTGAATCATTTCTTCCACATAAGTTTTTACTTCTTTATCAATAGAATCTAGATAGAAACTGAGCCTGGGGAGTGTGTCTGTTATCCCCTGCATATCAAATCCATAGAATTTAATCTTTTCTTTATGAGATTGATCATCGTTATATTCCTTCATCCACTTTATCATGTCTTCTACTTCTTCTGTTCTCCATACAGCAAATTTAGTAGCTTCTAAAGCCTCTTCTAAGCTACCTTTATCATTTAAAATATAGTCATTTATGACTTGTCCGCCACCCCCGTCACATTCCATAGCAAAGACTCTATAGCCCATCTCTTCTACTAAAAATTCAAAGAATCTATGCTTCATTTTAAAGAATTCACTAGTGCCATGAGTTGCTTCCCCCATAGCAACTATCTTTTTATCTTTTAATATATCCTTAAGTGGCATTAAATCTTTAAAGCCATTACCAGCTTCTACTGTACTTATTGGTATTACACTTTTTTTCAAAGCCTTTACTTCTGGATTCTCATTTACCTTTGAGCAAGCTGTTAAACAAAGAATAGAGATTAAACATGTTGATATAAGTTTTAGTTTCTTTTTCATGTTAAAGCACTCCCTTAATGAATTTATTATAAGAAATTTTCTCTAATATAAGCTGCTACACCATCCTCATCATTACTTCCTGTAATATGTGATGCACATTCTAAAATTTCTTTAATTGCATTTGATACTGCTATGCCTTGTCCACAATGTTTTATCATTCCTAAGTCATTAATATCATCACCAAATGCAGCTAGCTCTTCTAGGTTGATATTTAAATATTTAACGATTTCATTAATGGCATTAATTTTTGTGGCATCTCTATGAGCAAATCTACACCAGTTTTCTCCAACATAAGTTAGAAAACTACATTGTGGATATTTAGAGGCTAGCTCCTCTGCAACTTTACATTCGAAAACCTCCACAGTTATTTTATAGGTCATACAATTTAGTGACTTGGAATAATCATTATATTTAGCATGATTATAATCTTCACCATGTTTATTTAACTCTTCACTATTGCTATAATATCTACTTTCAGTTTCAACAGTTATTTCACCAATATTTGAACTCATCACACAATCTTTAATTAGGGAATCAGATACCTTTGTTGATAGCATACATTTATAAATAATCTCATCTTTACACTTTGCTAATGCTCCCCCATTAGAAATTACAATATCAGGATTAATTAATTCAATGTATTTAGCAGCTGCCCGTTCAGAACGAGCTGTAGCTATAGCAATATATATTCCTTGCTCCTTACATCTTCTTATAACATCTAAACTATAGTTAGAAATGCTTTTATCCGTCCTTAAAAGGGTTCGATCTAAATCAGTTATAATCAATTTTATCTTCTTCTCCATATTAATCCCCCAACTAAATTAATTTTCTTTATTAATGCTTGAATTATAGTAATTTAAATCCTCTCTTTTCTCCCATCCCATAGATCTCCAAAACCCATTCCAGGGGTAGAAGTCCATAGTTTAAAAATATCCTCATAGTTTAAAATTCTCATTTCTACTATTTTCATATTATGAACCCTCCAAATATTTTTACTATCTTATCTAAATAATTATAATACATTTTATACATAATTATCTAGTTATTCTAAAATTATCTTGAGTGTATTTCACTTTATTCTATTTATTATTTCTTGATATTATAATTGAGAATGTTGATATTACTATTTTCATTAAAGTATAATAATAATAAATTGTTGTAATATAAATTTTCTTAATATCCTTCTCTCTTTTTGGTGCAGAAAATGAGAGGATTTGAATAGGTCAAACATATATACTTTTATTGGGAGATGATTGAATGGAATGGATAGACCAATTAAACAAAGCAATTAACTATATGGAAGAGCACTTAGAAGATGTTATAGACCTTGAAAAAGTAGCAGAAATAGCTTGTTGTTCCGCTTTTCACTTTCAAAGAATGTTCTCCTACATAGCAAATATTCCTTTATCTGAATATATTAGACGAAGAAAAATGACAAGAGCAGCACTTGATTTCCAAAGTAGAGATACTAGAGTTATTGATATTGCAATGAAATATGGTTATGATTCGCCAACTGCTTTTACAAGAGCTTTTAAAAGTGTTCATGGTATTTCGCCATCAGAAGTAAGAACTAATGGTGCAAAGATGAAAGCATTTCCACCAATCAGCTTCAAAATATCAATAAAAGGAGATACAGAAATGAACTATAGAATTGAGAAAAAAGAAGCCTTTAGAATAGTTGGTGTAAAGAAACGTTACGAGTTAAATATCGAAGAAAACTTTTCTGAAGTTCCAATGTTTTGGCAAAAGACTAGTGAAAATGGCATAATTCCAGAAATATGTTCTTTAATTTGTAAAGAACCATTTGGCCTTTTAGGTGTTAGTTCCTGTATGAATGGCAAAAATTTTGATTACTATATTGCAGTCGCTACAGATAAAGATACACCTAAGGGTATGTATGAATATACTGTTCCTCAAAGCACTTGGGCTATTTTTGAATCAGTTGGACCATTACCAGATGCTCTACAAAATCTCCAAGGGCGCATTATAACAGAGTGGCTTCCAACCTCCGGGTACGAGTATGCCAATGCACCTGATATAGAAGTATATTTTGGTGGTAACCAACAATCAGAGAACTATAAGTGTGAAATATGGTTACCCATTATCAAGAAAGAGTAACCACTGTTAAAATTAATAATGATTGGAGAAATTAAAATGGTACACGTTGTATATTGTGATGATAAAGAAAAAGTATTGGAGAAAATACTTGATGGAACTAAAACTATGGTTATAAGAGCAGCAGCTGGTAGAAAAATACCACATAGCAGAGTCTTTGAAGGTGATACCCTATACTTTATGGAGAAAGGTACTGGGCAAATATCTACTACTGCTTCTGTTGTAACCGTGCAAAATTATGTAAAATTATCAGAAGAGGAAATTAATAAAATAATGATAGAGAATCAATGCAAACTTAGTTTATCAGAAAAACAAAAAACAAGATGGTATAAAAAATGCATTTGTTTAGTTGAGTTTAATAATGTTAAACAAATAACCCCATTGGTATTTCATCATCAAGGTAATATGGATGACTGGCTAATAATTGAGAAAATAGAAGATGTAGTAGTTGGAACAAGTATTCCTTATAACTATGAAAAATCTAGATTCTAACAACTACACAATTATAAAATTTTAGTCGTCCACTCCCTCAATTCTATATACCAGTTACTCATGATTAATATAAGTAATAAAAAAAGTATTATTTTTGTCAAAAAAGAAAACGCCGCTAAATTATCTTTAGCGACGTTTCTATTTTTAAAATGTTATTAAAATCCTATTTTACAGCTTCTTTAGAAGATGGAAGAATTACTTCAACCTCAGAATGTGGACGTGGGATTACGTGAACTGATACTAATTCTCCAACACGTTGTGCAGCAGCAGCTCCAGCATCTGTAGCAGCTTTAACAGCTCCAACATCTCCTCTAACCATAACAGTTACAAGTCCGCCTCCAACATATTCTTTACCTATTAAATATACGTTAGCTGCTTTAACCATAGCGTCAGCTGCCTCAATTGATCCTACTAAACCTTTTGTTTCTATCATTCCTAATGCATCGTATTTCATTTTATAATCCTCCTAAATATCTTTTATTTATATTATAATTTTTAATTATAACCACTTATTTTGTTACTTTTTTACTTTACTATTGTTATTTTTGACTTTGAGTTAATGCCCATTGCATTAGCTTCTTCTATATCAAGATGACATTCAAGTTTTGAAGCATCATTAGCTCTAATAGCTACATTACTATATATTCCGCCTCTTAAATCGTCAAATTTTATACATACTATATCTCCATCACAAACTCCTAAGTTTTTAGCATCTTCAGGTGTCATGTGAATATGTCTTTGTGCAACTACTAAGCCTTCTTCAATTTGAACAGAACCTTTTGGTCCTACTAATGTAATTCCAGGTGTTCTGCTTAAATCTCCAGATAGTCTTACATTTGATGCTGCTCCAAGTTTAATGCAATCTCCATTTAATACTTCAACCTGAGTCTTACTTCTTACAGGTCCAAGGATTCTAACTTTCTCGATTGCACCTTTCGGTCCGCAAATTGTTACAAGTTCCTTGCATGCATATTGACCTGGTTGAGATAAGTCTTTAAGTTTTGTAAGGCTGTAATCTGCACCAAAAAGACTCTCTAAATCCTTTTGTGAAAGATGTACATGTCTATTGGAAACTCCTACTGGAATCTCAGATGAATTTCCCTGAGATGCAGTTTTTTGTCCATCGTTTTTCACAGCTTCTAGTAAAAGTTTTAATACTGCTTCACAATTATCCATTAGTTTGCCCCTTTCATAGCGGCAACTATTTGGTTAACTAAGTCTAAAATCTCTTCATTTTTTGTGCTATTAGTATTGCATTCAGTGCAAGTATTAGTATTGTTAACGCAAGCGTTATCTTTATTTAAAGCCGCTGCAGCTGCTGCAATTTGAGCTGGACTCATATTCATAAGTTGATTTTGTACGCTGTGACAATTCTCAGCAGTTTTTATACAGTTGAAAGTTGGGTCATTAGATGCTAATGTTGCGCAATCTTTTAAACCATAAGCAACTCTCTTAATGTTTATAAGGTGCTCAGGAGTAACATTTTCAGATACTGAGCTTCCTCCCCATGTACCACAACCTAAAGTGAATGAAGGATTAAGACCTGTGCTTGCACCTGTTCCACCTTGTGTTCCACCAGTGTTAACAAGGATACGAGAAGCTGGCTTTTTAGCAAACTTCATAACTATATCTTTATTTTCAGTATGGATACTCATTGTGTGACCAATTCCATTTTGAAGTAATTCAATACTTAAATCACATGCTTGGTAACAATCTTTTACTGTATAGAATCCAAGAACTGTTGTAAGTTTTTCAAATGATAATGGATTACCTTCACCTACTCCGTTTTGTCTTCCTATAAGTACTTTAGTTCCTTGAGGAATTTCAATTCCTGCAGCACTTGCAATAACTTGTGGACTTCTTCCTACAAATTTAGCATTCATCGCATGTCCATTTTTGAATAATAATTTACAAACTTTATCAGTTTCTTCTTTAGTCATGAAGTATCCACCATGCTTTTTGAACTCTTGAATAACTGTAGCTTCATTACATTCTTCACAGATTATTGATTGTTCTGATGCACAGATTGTACCATTATCAAAAGTTTTACTTGCCATAATATTTCTAACAGCTTGTTCTATATTGGCAGTTTTTTCTATGTATGCTGGAGAGTTTCCTGCACCAACACCTAGAGCTGGTTTTCCTGCACTGTAAGCAGCTTTAACCATTCCTGGACCACCTGTAGCTATTATTATAGCAACTTCTTTGCTTTTCATTAACTCATTTGTAGCTCCAATTGAAGGTGAAGTTACACATGTTATAACATTCTCTGGTGCACCAGCTTCAACAGCTGCATCGTGCATTAATTGAGCTGCTTTAATTGTACATTTTGCAGCAGATGGGTGTGGTGAGAATACTATAGCATTACGAGATTTAATTGAAATCATAGCTTTAAAAATAGCAGTAGAAGTTGGGTTTGTTGAAGGTACTATACCCATAACTAAACCAACTGGCTCAGCAATCTCTATTAGCTTGTTTACCTCATCTTCTCTAATTATATCGATAGTTTTCATATCTTTAATTGATTCATATAGTATAGTAGCTGCTAAATGGTTTTTAAAAGTTTTATCTTCAACTTTACCAAAACCAGTTTCTTCAACTGCCATTTGTGCTAAACAAACTGCATTTTCTTCTGCAACTCTAACCATGTTACGTAAAATTTTATCGATTTGCTCTTCAGTATAATCAGCAATTTTATTAGCTGCTACCTTTCCAAGTCTAGCAAGATCTCTCGCTTCTTGTATTGAACGTAAATCTTTATCAAAGTTCTCCATTGGTCATTACTTCCTTTCGTAAACCTTACAATATCTAATTTTTCTCGTAATACAACTTGAATTTGGCAAGCAATTGATTTTTACCTGCTTTTGAAATTACTCTACCTGTAATTCCAAAATCTTTATATTCACGAGCTAGATTTCTAAGCTTAACTACCTTTAGCTTAGATAATATTAAAACGGTTTTTTCAATACCATTTTTAATAACTAAATTATCTACATCATCTTTATGTAGATTCTCTAAACTTCCTTTATGAAGTTTATCTAAATCATTGTCTAAAGCATCATTATTTTGAATTTCTTCAACTTCTTCAGTATCTTGAATTTCTTCTATAACTTCTAAGTCTTCTGCATCTTGGATCTGCTGAGTCTCTTGAATTTCTTTAGGTTCTTCAACTTTTTCATCAGATACTAAAAACTCTTGAGTTTCCACTGAAGATTTAGATCCAATTATGCTTTCCAACTCCTCATGAGGACGTGGAATTACATGCTCTGATACTAAAGCTTCTTCATTAAGATTTTTAACAGCTGCTACTCCAGCTTCTATAGCTGCTTTTACTGCACCTACATCACCTGTAACTGCAATTGTAACAAGACCGCCACCTACATAGGTCTTTTCAATAATACTTACATCTGCGGATTTCACCATTGTGTCAGCTGCCTCAATAGATGCAAGTAATCCTTTTGTTTCTATTAAACCAAGTGCTTGCATAGGTCAATCCCCCTAATTTATAAAAGATCTGCCCAGTTAGCTGGATATGTTGTGTAGAATACCCTTGCTTTGTCTGGAGAACCCCAAACTACTTTAGAACCAGATGGAACAAATAGCACATCTCCAGCATGAGCTGTATATGTTTTTCCATTGATTTCAACTGTTAAAGTTCCCTCGATAACATAGTCAATCTCTTCATAAGTTAATTCCCAATCAAATTTTGAATTTTCAATAACTAAAAATCCAGCACTCATTTTTGATTCTTCTTTGCTTACTAACTCTTGAAAATAAGCTTTTGCATTTGGATTTCCAGTGTCGAATACGTCCATTTTTACTGTTTTTCCTCTAACAACTTTAAGTCCATTAAGATCACTTTCAGCTTCAAATAGAAGATTCTTTGGTTTTAAGCATTCAAGCATTTCTTGTAAAAGACCCTTGTCCATCATTGCTCTGAAGAAATTAAGCATCATTTCACTATCCATAACTTCTATGCTTGGAACCTTTTTAGCTTCTAAAGTCTCTACCTTAGGTACAGGAGCTTCTGTAGTAAATAGTATTTCATTGTTCTTTGCAAGATCCTTAGCTGATGGTGTAATTATTTCACTACCATCTATATAAAATACTTTTTCACCCTTTAATATTAATTGTTCAATATCTTTTGCACAGATTAATTTTTTCATATTTTCACTTCCTTTCAAATAATATTGGTATCTATAAAAAACCTAAAATCCTATGATTATTTTTAAGAAAGATTGTGTTTAACCAAAGTTGCAATCATTATCAACTATTCCAACAACAACTGCATCTACAGGTATATTATCATCGCCTAACATTCTACGAGCAGATGATCCAGTACTAACGATAACTCTATCACCAATACCTGCACTGATATTATCAACAACAATAAATCTACGTCCTTCATCTACTCCACCAATTTCCTCAGCAAGCATAAACTTAAGTCCGTTAAGTGATTCAGCTTTTCTAGTTGCCCATACATTATCAATAAGTCTTGCTACTATCATATTGTTTTTCCTTCTTTCATTTTCAGTTTAATCTCATTTATTGCAGATTCAACTGATGATGTGTCGCCAAAAATTCCAATTAAAACCATGTGTTGAGGACATGTGCCCTTTATATCTTCAACAGTGACACCAGCACTTTTCTCAGCAATATCTGTAGCATATATCATATCGATAAGTTTGCCTTGAACAAGTCCTATTGCATCAACACCGTCTAATTTGGTTTTACAATTTCCACCAATCCGTCTTATAAGAATATCTTTAGTGCTCTGGGAAGGTGATTTTATAATTCTAAAATCCACTTTAAAACACTCTCCTTATTATTCCATAATATCTTGTGTACAACTTAATGCTATTCCAAGTGGTGTAACAAACATAGGATTCTTAGGTTTGTGAGTATAAACTCCAGTCTGTTTCTGAATAATTTCTTCAATTCCAGTTAAGCAACAAGTACCACCAACTAAAGAAATTTCATTCACATCATGATTCTTAATATGCTGGTTAATAATTGATGACACCTTTTCAACTACTGGCTTTAACACAGGTAAAATTTCCTTGTGATTTTCATTATTTCTTTTAAACTTATCTGCCTCTTTAAAAGGCATTCCATAAGCACCAGAAATAACTAATGAGAAATGAGTACCTCCTGTTGGTTCATCAACAACATAAACAACCTTTCCATCTTTTAAAATTGATATTCCAGTTGTACCACCACCGATATCAACAACTGCACCATTTTGAATTTTAAGTACAGCATTGGCAGCAGTAGGTTCATCTAACAGATTTGTCAATTCAAATCCTGCTGACTGAACTACGTTTTTAATTGCTCCAGAATCTAAAGCATCTGTTCCAGGTGGAATTGCAGCAGCTGCATAAAGAAGCTCTGTATTCAATTTTTCCTCTATTTCCTGCTTAAGTTCTCTAACAATTCTTATGGCACCAATATAGTCTACAACCATACCATCACGAACCACATCTGCATACCTATATGCACCAGCCACCGGCTTATAGTTTTCATCTAAAACAGCCAAAACTACACAAGCAGTACCTAAGTCCACACCTGTATAATAAACAGAAGAACCGTTAAGGATTGGCTTTTCTATAACCTCTTCAAAATCTTGAACCATCTTATCACAATATTCAAAAGTTAATTTTTTCTTTGACATTCTTTTCCTCCTACTGCTGAACAAATCAATTGAGACAGCGAATTAATTATTGAATTAGTGTTCTCCATAATTCTATTTTTTAAACCGTCATCATCATTTTTGTAGGTATCAATTATATCAAATTGTAATTCTCGCATAGCACAACGTAGTGCGTTCATTTTTAAAATTGCATTGCTTTTTTCAAGCTGCATATGAAATTCTGTTATTTCAAAACAATCATCAAGGTCAGTCATGAAATTTAATGGATTAATTCCAGTGCATTCTTTGCAGTAAATAGACTCAAGAACACCTTTTCCTTCCACAACATTTCTGATGTTTGATATTTTTCTACCTAAATTCATAACATTTTGTGCTAAAATGATATCTTCTCTTAATATTTCACTACTAGTAACAAGAAATACTGCCTCCATAGATTTCAACTTACAACAAAGTTTCTTCAAATATAAATTAGTGTTTCTCTCTGGTTTTACTGCTTCAGTCTTATTTTCTTGAGAAACATTTTTATCTTTTTTAGAATCATCATTATTCATTGTTATTCTTTTATCAGACAAATATTGAGCTGCTCCAGGTGTAAGGCGCTGTCCTTGTTGTAACTTGTAGGTATTAAAAGGTTCTTTTCGATATAAATCTCTCAAATACTCTTCGGTAATAAATTTCATCATTGACCTTTACTCCTCACCTTTTTCAAATAAACAGAGTTCTTAGTTTCAGGTGGAGTTTTTTCGCTCCACCTGAAGCTTAGAAATCGTTATCCAGGGACGTAGCCGCCCTTATCTCCCACTTTGATAGAAGCTGGGAGTATTAGAGCGGGTAGTCATCGGATAAATACTTTTTCAAAGCATCAATTCCTGTTCCCATTGGAAAACTAATATTAAAATATGGCTTTGATACTCCTATGTTCTTTAGCTGTCGTAAACATTTTTCTTCATTTTCAGGTATCAAGTCACATTTTGTAATAACTCCAATCACCGGGCATCTAAAAGACTTTGCAAATCCATGGGAGTATATTTCATTGCAATTAGACTGATCAACCAATATAAGCACATGAGATGCATCTTGAGCTGCTGCTATTATATGCTTGTACATCCATGAATTTTCTAAATAAGCACTTGGGACATCAATAGTATTTTTACCATAAATTAAATCTGGTGTTCGTTTTAGCGGACCATCATAATTATTTAAGGCATTAACTAATGTGGTTTTACCACATCTTGAAGGTCCAATTACCATTATGCGCTTTTTTCTCATGTCCTTGTAATGGGCGCCGGAGTAAATCCAAGCATATCTCTTAACGTATCGTTTACTGCCCCAAGTGCTGTTTCCACACTTTGAACATCACCATTTATTACAACAGAACCTGTAAAACGATCAAGAAACCCAATTTCAACATTAGAAGACTTTGTAGCAATATCTGCAGCTATAATTGCAGTTTCATATGGAGAAAGAGTTAAAATCCCTATAGCTCCTTTTTCATCGATTCCAAGACGTTCATATATATCAGACATAGGTGATGCAATGATATGTGCTATTGTAATCTGCTTTCCTGGCACTGACTCTTGTATAACACGCTGTATGTTTCTATCAAGAAAATCTCCCATAAACCTTACCTTCCATCTTATTATCTATTTGAAAATTATTTAATGACGGATTACTTTTACATGTAAATCGTAATTTTTAATCCATCCTTCTATTCTATCTAAATCTTCATTTTTTAAACTTGGATCATCCTTTATAGGATATTCCATTCCTAATTGATTGTATTTATTTACCCCCATCTTATGATATGGAAGTAAGTCAATCCCTTTAAAATTTTTATAATCTTTGTATGGTGTTAAAAACTCCATAGTCTTTTCAATTTCATCTTGTGAATCATTTATACCTTTAAGTAAAGGCATA
>NZ_DHYX01000055.1:30131-44206 GCF_002414285.1 Clostridium sp. UBA5119
TTGCGGCGAAGTAGTTCTTGCAGATTTTCTAAAATCTGTTCATTCCTCACACCTGTTAACTGAAAGTGTCTATCAGAATTAATATGTTTAACATCAAATAGGAATAAATCTGTAAACTCCGCAACCTTAAGTACTGATTCAAGTTTTGCATAACCACAAGTTTCAATTGCAGTATTTATCCCTGATTGCTTACATGCCATTAACAAACTGCAAGCTGCTTCAGGCTGCATTAAAACTTCACCACCGCCTAATGTAACACCACCACCAGAAACTTCATAAAAAGTTCTATCTTCCTCTACAATCTCCAAAAGTTCCGAAATAGTTTTTACTTCTCCAACTATTGTTAAAGCAGATTTAAGACAAGCTTCTTTGCACTTACCACATCCGATACAATCAATATCACGATTAACTTCATGCTTTAAAGTTTCATTAGATATGGTATGTATTCCAACAGGACAAACAGAAACGCAAGCCCCACAATTAACACATGAATTACTTTTAAACATAACTCTATGCTTTTTAACTAGTCCTTCAGGATTTGCACACCATTTACAACGAAGAGGACAACCTTGAAAGAACACTAAAGTTCTTACTCCATCTCCATCATACATGTTATATTTCTGTATATTAAAAATCGTCGCTTTTCGTTCGATTATACCTAAGTTTTCATTACTCATATTTTTCATTCTCCAGTTTCATTACCTTGATTTTTAATATATATCTTATTTATAATCTGTAATCTACAGAACGCTGCTGCAGATTACAGATTTTATACAATTTCTTTTAATTAAAAGTGTGTAAGCACAGTTCTGCTGATAATTTCATCTTGAACGTCTTTGCATAATTCAACAAAGAATGCACTGTATCCAGCAACACGAACAATTAAATCACGGTATTGCTCTGGGTGTTTTTGTGCTTCAAGTAATGTTTTGTTATCTAAATAGTTGAACTGCATTTCTCCAAGCTGAAGGGCACATGCACTACGAAGTAATGTAATAATTCCATTTTCACCTTCAGGTGTATCAAGAAGACCAGCTACTAACTTGAAGTTATGAACCATACCTATATTCATATCCTCGCAAGACATTTTAGAAACAGATTTAATTATAGCAGTAGGTCCTTTAAAGTCAGCTCCTTGAGTTGGACTTATACCATCTGATAAAGGCATCCACGCTCTACGTCCATTTGCTGTAGCTCCTGTAAGTTGTCCAAATGGAGTGTTGTTTGAGATTGATAAAGTACCATGGCTAAGAACTGAATATAATGTCTTATACTTACGATGTTCTTGTTCAGTAAAGTTAATTAAATCAGCAGCAATTAAATCTGCATAATCATCATCGTTACCATACTTAGGTGCTTCTAAACAATCTTTTTTAAGTTGTTCATATCCAACGAAATCAGCTTTTAAAGCTTCGTTCATTTCTTGTAGTGTATATTTTTTATCTTCAAATACTAATTTCTTTATAGCTGCCATAGAGTCTGCATAAGTAGCAAGACCACTCCATACTACTCCTGGTCCGAAGTTATACATAGCTCCGCCTGCTTCTACTCCTCTACCATTTTCCATACATCCTTCATACATCATAGACATAAGTGGTTTTGGTGCAAGGTCTCTGTGAACACGTTGAGAAATTACTGTAGCAACACTTGTCCATTTAGTAATGAATTTAATTTGCTCTTTAACAGCTGCTTCAAATTGCTCGTAAGTTTTAAAGTTGCTTAGATCTCCCATATCTGGGCATACTTGCTTACCATACCATAGTGGTACACCATGGTTAAGAGTAAGTTCTATACATATAGGCCATTGAGTATATCCTGTAGAAGTCCATTGATATAATCTTCCTGACTTCTGTGGCTCAACACATCCCATTAAGCAGTAATCTCTTGCATCTTCTATAGAAACTCCCTTAGCTAACATCATTTTTATATGAACGTCATCAAAGTGACATGCTGGGAATCCCATACCTGCACGGATAACATCAACTATCTTTTTAAGATATTTTTGAGGTGATGCTTTGTGTATACGACAAGCTAAAGTTGGTTGATATATCTTAACATGACGAACTGCATCCATTAGAAGGTATGTTAATTCGTTTGTAGCATCTCTTCCTTCTCTAGTAACTCCACCTAAACACATGTTAACGAATGGTTGGTAACCTGCGAAGAATTTAGAAGCTCCTTCACTTGTAAGCCACATCATCTCAGACATTTTTATAAGCATACAACCAGATAACTCAAATGCTTCAAAATCAGTCATACGGCCAGCTTCAATATCCGCTTTGTAGAATGGGTACATATATTGGTCAACACGTCCTATAGACATACCTGTTTGGTTTTCTTCAACTACAAGTAATGATTCTATAGTCCAAACTGATTGAATTGCTTCCCAGTAAGTGCTTGGTTTATGAGCTGGGACTCTAGCATTTACTTCTGAAATTTTTAATAACTCAGCTTTACGAGTAGGATTAGTTTCTTTTGCAGCTAATTCTGCAGCATAATCTGACATACGTTTAGCGTATATCATAACACCCTCTGCAGTATCGATTAGAGATTTGTAGAAATATATTTTCTCCATATCTTCTGGTCTTTCATAGCTAAGGTCAGCTAATTTCTCATTACATTCCTTTACTATGTCAAGCATACCTTTTTTCATTAAGATAACGTCATATCCTGGGTTAGAGTCTCCTCCTCCGTTTAATGCATGGTATGAACAATCTGATACGAAAGATTCTCCAGAAAGTTCCCATACTCCAGCTTCTCTGTATTGACTCTCACAGTATTCATCAATTGATTTACCTTCCCAGAATGGGAATAATTCTTCACGCATGATTTTCTTATCTTCTTCTGAAACATAGAATGGGTCTTGCGCACGAGTTCCTATTGTATCAATCTCGTCTCTCATCCATCTCCAAGATATATCAGGGGAGAAAGATCCAGCACGAGGTTGTCCATTTGGTGCACCAACGATAAGCTCATTATCTTGAATTACTAATGGTGCAGTTTCACAGCAACGCTTGAAAGACTTACCACGTAAAATTGCCTTAGGTATACCAGGGTTTTCTTTTGCTATTTGAGTAATAACTCTTGCTTTGTGAGTAGTGATTGTTGGTACATGAGTTAAGTATTTTTCCTTTAACTTAACTAAACGCTCTGTTATTCCATCTGGAATTTCACCATTATTGTCACACACAACACAACTAGTAGTTGATTCTTCCTTTGTTATTTCTTTGGAAACACTAGAAAACATCTTCATTAAACTAGCACGTTCTTCATCAGACATGTTTTGAGTTGCTTCCATAAATTTATTTGAAAATTCACGAATATCCAATTTATTCCCTCACATTCTTTAATATATTTCATACATTTAGTATGGCCTATTATTTTAAGTCATTTAAAACTTTTTTCAAAATACTCTCTAATAGCTTAACACTATCAATTTCATTTGCATTTAATTTATCTTTTAAAACTTCATAGTTGGAATCCTCTTTATTGTCCATCATGCCAACAATTTCATCTGCCTTACGAACCCCATATCCAACTTTACGTACATATATTAAGTTCATAGGCGAAACATTATCTGAAGTCATTCCATGCCCTGCAGATCCACTGCCTAGAGTCATTGATGGAAATAAGTTTGTGGTTGCTCCCATACTTCCAAAAGTTCCTGGAGTATTAACAAGTACTCTTCCAACAGGTTTTTTTAATGCAAATTGACGAATAACCTCTTCATCCTTTGAATGTATAATAAGTGTATGTCCATGTCTCTCACTAAGTAATAATTCTATACACTTTTCACAAGCATGCATCCAGTCATCTTCTATATAAAAAGCTAAAACAGGACAAAGCTTTTCTCTTGAATAAGGATTTTTTTGAGATACAAATTTTTGCTGAGAAATAAGAACTCTTATATTTTCAGGAACACTGAATCCAGCCTTTTTAGCTAAAAATTGTGGCGATCTCCCGATCATATCCATGTCAGAACTTCCATCTTTGTAATATAAGATTGATGCCAATTTTTCAGCTTCTTCTTCGGTCATAAAGTATCCACCATTTTTAATAAGTTCTTGTTTTACTTCAGCTACTATACAGCTATCCACAACAATTGATTGCTCAGCAGCAGATACAACTCCATAATCGAAGCTCTTACTGTCAATAATATCTTTAGCCGCTTGCTCAATATCAGCAGTACGTTCTATAAATGCTGGACCATTTCCATTGCCACCATAAATTACTGGTTTGCCGGATTTATAAGCTGCATCAAGCATTTCTGGAACTCCTGTATTCATTATAAGTGAAGTATCTTTATGATTCATTAGTTCTAATGAACCATTTGATGTCACTGTATGTAAATATGCAAGTGCACCTTCTGGAAGTCCTACCCCTTCTGCAGCTCTAATTAAAATATCAATTGTTTTAGAAATTGTATTTTTAGCTCTTGGATGAGGTGAAAATATAATTGCATTTCCTGACTTAATGGCAATTAACGCCTTATATATGGTTGTAGAAACAGGACTCATTGATGGAGAAAAGGCTATAATAACCCCCATTGGTACTCCTATATCCTTTGTCTTGTTGATTTTATCTTCACTAATGACACCTACACAATTCATACCTTTAAGTCTGTTTTTCAGATACTTACATACAAAGTGATTTTTGATATGTTTATCTTCCCACTTTCCACATTCAGTTTCCTCATTAGACATTTTTGCAAGTTCTTTTAAATGTTTTTCAATCTCTTCGGTCATACATTCAACTATCTCATCAAGTTTTTCTTGTGGGAAAGCTGCTAATTTTCTTTGTGCCTCACGAGCATTTTCAACAAGAATTCTCGCTTCCTGCATGGAGAGTAAATCATTATCAATAATATTCATTTTTCTCTCTCCTTTTCCTTATAAAAAGTTTTTCTATTTATTATTCTGTTACAAGATTTGTAATTGCATAACGTTTTATTATTTTTTCTAGATCTTGGTGTGGTCTTGGAATAACTATTGAACTATAAAGGCTTCCACCTTCCATTCCTTCAACTGCTGCAACACCAGCATCTACTGCTGTTTTGCAAGCACCAACATCACCACGAACTAAAACAGATATATAACCTGACGCAACGTTTTCATATCCTATTAGTTCTACATCTGCTGCTTTGCACATAGCGTCTGCTGCTTCTAAAGCAAAAACCAGACCAAAAGTTTCGATTAATCCTAAAGCTTCATATCTTGACATATGTAAATCATTTCCTTTCTATGCTTTATGCGTCGATATCGTGTACTGAAACGATATCTCCAACTTCTCTAATTGGACGTGGCATAACATTGTGTGCTGTTAATTTACCAATTGCTGCTGCTGCTTCAGCACCTGCTTCTACAGCAGATCTTACTGCACCAACATCACCTTTTACCATAATAGTTACAAGTGTTGAACCAATATTTTCATATGAAATTAATTCAACATTAGCTGCCTTAAGCATTTTGTCTGCAGCCTCAAGTGCAGGAACCAATCCTATTGTTTCTACAAGGCCTAAAGCCTCATCTCCATAATATCTCATTACTAATTCCTCCTTCCTATTTTTAGCTCAATATACTTTAGCTTAACTACATAACTTCTATATATTATATCTATTTTTGCATGCATCTTTTGTTTGTTCTTATATATTGATTATATCCCTTACCCTTTGGGGGAAAGTCAATATATTTCTTGCATTAAAATTCTTAAATATTTTTACAAGAAATTATGCTGTTAAGAGTAAAGTCTTTTCTTAATGTTTAATGAGAATAACTATTTTACTAAATTCATAAGATATTTTTCTTTATAAGCATTACCCTATGGGTAATGTTAAAAATTAATCTCTTATGTATCTGTTAATTGTAGCTGCACCATCTTCATGAGCGTGATAATAAACCTTTAGTTGGTTATTTTTATCTAATTCAAATCTTGTTTCCTCAATAAGACCATTTGCTTCTGCTGTCATTAACGCAGTAATTACAGCATTCTTTTTTAAAGCTTTAAAACTTCCATATTGTCCCTTTAACGCTTCTATAACATCATCTGCGCAAGCTTCTTCTACTTTAGTAAAATATTTTAATATTGCATAATTAAGCGGCTTCATCTATTTTATCCTCCTCTTTTTTTCTTCTTAATAAATCAAGCGGATTCATAGATATTGTAAGGATACCAAACATCATTATTACAGCTCCAATCCAAGCAACTGAAGGTAATGACCATCCATCCATTCCACCATATACTCCTAATAATAATAAGCAGAATAATGGTCCAAAGAATGAATATGTACCGTTACATGCAGTTCCGAGCCCTGCTCCACACATACTGTTTCCAGCATACCATGTCATAAATGTGATAAATGATAAAAGACCACTTAATGCAAACCAAATCATTGCAGGACCACTTGTGAATGCTTGTATAGCAAGGTCAACAGAAATGTTCATTCCACCAGCCATAATTCCAAAAACCGGAACTAGGATAAATAAATTTGCTATACCTGATGTCACTTGACGAATACAAATACCTATCTCGGGATCTATCATTGATGTACCATATCCAGCTACACAACCTTCAAATCCCCATGCAAGGGCTGCAATAATAGCTATTAAAATGCCGATTAAAGTATTTGCTGAAGCACCACCACTAAAGCCTGTACTACCAATTAAGAAACTAGCAAATACACATACTGCAATACCTAAAGCCATACGTTTATTTAATTCCTGCTTATATAAAATTTTTCCTAATATAGCAGCAATAGCAGGACAAAGAGCTGATATTGGAACAACTATTGGTCCAGCCATTTGAAGAGCTATAACATAAGCAGTACCAGCTATAGGTCCTCCAATAAGAGCTGCTAATATCATAATTCGTCCCGGAGTAGTGTTAATGCATCTTACAAAGTCTTTAAATTTACCTTTTACTAATGCAAATGAAATCGCCCAAACTGCACTACATGTATCATTTATTGCATTACCAAGTGCAGCAAGTAAGTATGCTATAACAAATGCCGATAAACCTGCTGAATTAATGCCATACCAGTCACCCCATACTCCTTTTGTCATACCCATAGTAAGAAATGCTGTATATAACCCATAGGTAAGTCCTGAAAATAAAGCTAGAGATATACCTTTTTTGAAGAAATCACTTGATAATTTCTTCTTTGCAGCCATAGCTTGTGGGCTTACTGCTTTTGAAACTTCTTTCATAAAATAAAACTCCTTTCAATTAACCATATCTTTTGTATATTAATAAATAATTATGGCTCATCCCTATGAAACATAAATTATAGCAATGAGCCTTTTAATTAATTAATTCAAAAATTCTTCTTAACCTTTTATATATTTGTTGATTGTAGCAGCACCATCTTCGTGGGCACGATAATAAACTCTCAACTCACCATTTTTATCTAATTCAAATCTTGTTTCTTCAATGAGACCATTTGCCTCTGCTGTCATTAAAGCTGTAATTACAGCTTTCTTTTTTAAAGCTTTAAAGTTGCCATATTCTCCTTTTAGAGCATTTATAACATCATCAGCACAAGCTTCATCAATTTCTGTAAAATGTTTTAATATTGCATAATTAAGCGGCTTCATTATCTTATACCTCCTTCTTTTTAAACAAATCCATTGGATTCATAGCTATTACAAGGATACCGAACATCATTAATACCGCAGAAATCCATACGATTGGAGGTAATGCCCATCCGTCCATACCGCCTATCACTCCAAGAATTATCCAACAGCAGAATGGACCCCAGAAGGAATATGTACCATTACAAGCCATACCAAGAGCAGCACCGCACATACTATTACCGTTGTACCAACTCATGTATGAAACAAAGGCACAAAGACCACTTAGTGCAAACCATATCATTGCAGGCCCACTTGTAAATGCTTGAGTAACTAAATTAGTTGAAAATTTAATTCCATCTCCAAATATCATTCCAAATAAAGGTACTAATATTATTAAGTTTGAAAGTCCAGATGTAGCTTGACGAATTGTAATACCAATCTCTGAGTCAATCATAGATGTACCATATCCAGCTACACAACCTTCAAATCCCCATCCAAGAGCTGCAATAAATGCAATACAAATTCCAAGGAACATTCCAGCTGGAGCATCTCCACCAATACTAGTGCTACCGATCATAAAGCTAGATACAACACAGATGGCAATACCAAGCATCATACGTTTGTCTAGTTTTTGTTTGAATAATATTCTTCCTAAAATAGCACCGATAGCTGGACAAAGAGCTGTAATTGGAATAACAATTGAACCCGCCATTTGTAAAGCCACAACAAAAGCTGTGCTTGAAATTGGTCCTCCGATAAGAGCTGCCAATATCATTACAGCACCTGGTTTGGTTTTAAGACATCTAAAGAAATCTCCAAGTTTCCCTTTAACAGTTGCATAAATTACTGCCCAAACAGCACTACATGTATCGTTTACGGCACTACCAAGGGCACCAAGCACATATGTAATAACTACTGCTGATAAACCTGCTGTATTAGCACCATACCAGTCACCCCATACTCCTTTAGTCATTCCCAATGTTAAAAATGCTGAATAAAACCCATACATAAGACCTGAAAAAAGAGCAATTGAAATACCTTTTTTAAGGAAATCAGATGATAATTTGTTTTTTGCAGTAATGGCTTCTAAACTTACCGTTTTCGAAACTTCCTTCATAAAATAAATCCCCTTCCACTTATTTGATAATAACTTTTAAATTTATATCATTAAATAAAAATTTACAATGAGAACGTTTTGCTATTGTTATAATTTGGGATATTTCATTTTAAAACTATTGAATAACTTTTCATTTGATATCTTGTGGTTATTTTATTAACAATTAAATTATATGCCTTTCCCTATGGGGTAAAGTCAACATGTAATTATCATAAAAATTCAAAAAAAATTAACACAACTAACTCAATAAATAATTATAAGTTAGTTGTGCCAGTTATTTTAAGTGCTAAATACTAGTTTCCGTCAATATCATGGAGTAAAAATTTTATTTTATAAAAGAAATATATGTATTTTTTTAAAAAGATATATTTGTATTTTTTTACAAACCGAGTTTTATCGACATTTTATCCCTTACCCTACGGTCAACGTTTTCAGTATTTTCAGTTTAATGAATCTATCTCTTTCTTCTAATTTTAATCAAAATTTCCGTTACAAACTTGTCAGTGTTTTTAGTTGTCCAATAATCTGTTACATATCTTTCATAAGATTCTTCAGAGCATATATAGTCATGTTCCTTAGCCCATTCTTTTATTTTTATATATGTTTCATTAATTGTTTCATGAGTACCAATATGATAGCAAGAAGCTGCTAACCATCCACCAAATTCAATACTTTCCTCGTCCTTACACTTTAAAATAGTCTCTTGCATTATTTTCATCTTACTGCATTTCCCATTAATCTTATCCTCAAAAGATGGAAAACATATAATTACAGGACCTGTTATTGCATTATTTATACTATCAATATAATTGTTAAACTCTATGTTAATTATACACTCCATATAATCATAATTAAAATTTTGATTTAAGAAGATTAAATTGCGCTCATCTATATATTTTATAGAGACATCACAAACATTATTTTCAATTATCATCTGTGCCTCAACTATAAGTGCATGCCAATCTCTTACAGATCTTATCTTTAAATTTATTTCTTTCTCAAGTTCTCTTAATTCATCAATTTTTGTTCTAAAACTTTTATCAAAAAAATCATAGGTTGTTCCTTGTAAAAAAGCTCTCATTTCTTCTAGCTTAAATCCACTTTGCTTATAATATTTTATTACTGGTACAGATAGTAAATTTTTCTTGCTGTAATATCTATAGCCACTTTCATCAGCTACTTTATCCGGTGATAATATGCCCATTTTATCATAATATCTAAGTGCTTTTTTTGTTATTTTACATATCTCTTCCACTTTGCCTATGGAATATAATTCTTCTCCCATACTAAGTTCACCTCTTTTATAATATTTTTAGCCGTTTTTAAAATCTAAATCATTTCTATTTTAAGATTTTAAAACTTTATTAAAAAGAATTTCCCCCACTAAATGTAAAGAATATAAGGAGGAGTCCTTATAAGCATTAAAAAAATAACTTCACCTTGTAATATTTATAAACATTTTAAATTTATTCTAAGAGTCACGAACTCCTTTCAATTTTCAAAATGTTTATCATAAACTTATATATAATAAAAATCCTAATGAAATCTTAGCTAATTGTTATATCAAACTTTTTATATAAATAAATGGATATTATTATGATTATGACGAGAGTTGTAAATACTTAATTATATGAATTTGAATAAACAAAACTTGATAATATTCAAAAATAATTGAAGAATAATATTTAACCTTAAAATGAATATTTTACCATGTAAAATTAAAGAAAAAAATATATTATTCGTATAAATAATATTACATATTATAGTCAAACTGTAAAGAGGAAATTTATTACATTAAGTTGAATGTATAATATTCTTGCGTAAATTTAAGGAGTTTAGCAGAACCAATAAAAAAACCACCCATTAATGAGTGGTATAAAATACAAAATTTTATCCAAAAACTTTTTCTAAAATTTTTGATAAATCTTCTCCTGTTACTTCTTTAGGATTTGCTGTTGTACATATGTCATTAAGAGCTGCTTTAATGATTTCTTCTTTCGATGCTTCAGCTAGCTCCATATCAGCACCTTGTTCTTTCAATGTTGTTGGAATCATCAAAGTCTTTTGAAGTTCTACAATACTTTTAATTAAATTATTAACACCAATATTTACATTTGGCGCATGTAACTTTAATAACTTGGCAACTCTTTGATACTTTTTAGATGCTATGTCATATTCTACATTGAAAGCACCTTTATTTAAATTTGCATTATATTCTATTACATAAGGAAGTATCATTGCATTACTTCTTCCATGAGAAATGTGTAATTTCCCACCTACAGCATGAGCTAAACTATGAGTAATTCCTAAGCCCGCAGCATTAAATGCCATCCCAGCAAGACATGATGCATTGTGCAACTTTTCTCTTGCCACTACATCATTTCCATCAGCATAAGCTAGTGGTAAAAATCTAAAAGCTAAAGTAAGTGCTTTCTCTGCAAGAGCATCTGAAAAATCAGTGGCATTCTTTGAAACATAAGCCTCTAAAGCATGTGTAATAACATCCATTCCTGTATCAGCAGTTATAGCCTTAGGTACAGATTTTACTAGTTCCGGATCAAGAATTGCAACTGTTGGAAGAAGGGATTTATCTGCAAGAGCATATTTTAATCCTTCTTGTTTATTTGTGATTACTGCATATTCAGTTACTTCAGACCCTGTACCACTTGTAGTAGGTATAGCATAGAATTCTTCTATACAAGAAACTCCACCAGTAATTTTTTTTGCATATTCTCTCATAGCTTTAGCTCCATCAATTGATGAACCTCCACCAAGCGCTATCATAACCTGAGCATCACAATTTTGTAATTTCTGAATGCCTTCAGCAATAACTTCTACAGATGGATCAGGTACAATATCACTAAATACTGCTACTTGACAATCAACAAGCTTTTGCTTTACTTTCTCAGCCATACCTGATGTTTCCATGAATTTATCACATACAATTAACACTCTTTTATTCTTGATTTCATTTAATTTTTCTAAAGAGCCTTGTCCAAAATAGACCTTTGTGTTGATACTAAATTCTTTCATATACAATCTCTCCTATTTTAAAAATATTCAAGATATGAATGAATTAGTTTTCTTTGCTTTAAAATAAAATTAACCCACAATTATAACAATCAAAAAAGTTTATATTAAACTTTACTTGATTCATTATATCAGTAATAAAATACTATTGCAACATAAGGTTCAGTCAGTTTGCATTAAGTAAAAATTTTTCAAGTTAACTTCATGTAAAATATATGATAAGTTATATTTTAGAAGCGTAAAGATAAAAAACAGTCATAATTACATTTCTACTACTTAACATTAAAAAACAAACTTTTTTAATGTGTTATTTACTTTACTTAAGGTAGATACAAGCATTTTTAGGATGCTTGGTAAAAATAAAGAAACTACAAAGCCCACAGCACATAATACAAATATCTTATATTGAATAGCATGTCCAATATAAATTTGATATCCATGAATAGCAGATATAGATATAGCTGCTATTATTATAATCTTAGATGCAATCCAAGATATTATATTTAATATTTTACATAGAAATATTATTATAGATAATATAGCTACTACAGGCATAAATAATATCTTAAGCGGCAATTGGGTAAGGGAAGGTGCACTACTTTTTTTATTACTTCCTGCTTTTCTACTATTGTCATTTTTGCTTTGTTTTTCAGATTTAATATTTTCTCTATCTCCTGTAGATTTCTTTTTAGCTCTTTTTTGTTTTCCTATTGATGTGCTTTTGGAAGATGATCTCTTCTTTTCTCTACCAGCTGTAGATTCTTGTTCATATTGATTAAAGCTCTCATAGCCATTACTATCATCTTTATGAAAGTTATTATTTAAATCTTCAACTTGATTATCTATAATCACAGTTTGCTCATTTCGATTTTTTTCTCTCTCTTCTTTTATTTTTTCATAGGCTTCATCAAACACCTTTATAAAAGATTTTACTCTTTTTTCATCTTCTATCTCTTCTTTAAATTTATTTATCCTATCTTCATAAGCCTTTATTATCTCTTCCATAGATGCATTTTTATCAACACCTAAAATTTTATAATGTTCCATATCTCTCCTTCTCCAACTATAAGTTTAACTTTTCATTTGTAATCTAATATTTTAGAGTCAAAATAACCTAAATATCACTTGTTCATCCAGTACTCTATTTTTAGTTTATTAATATATTTATAATTCTATCTTCTCTAAATACAGGATTCATTTTAAAAATCTGTGCTAAGGTATCTATATTCTCCTCTAAATGTTCAATGTCTTTAGAATATGTATGACTTATATCTACGATATCCTCATCACTAAGATCTCCGCTTTCTACCCATCTTACTATACATAACTGCTTAATCATTAAATAGCTCACCACGGCAGTCTTCACTTTATCAGCCACATCATAATCAAAGACAGCCTTCATAAAGTATCTAAACACAAAGTAAACTAATATATTTTCAAACTTATACATATTATCTTTATAAAAATTGTTAAATTCCTTATATTTATCTAGATAAATATCTTTATTCTCAACACTACTCCTAATATAAGATAACACCTTATCTAGCCCCAATGGATCATTGTTATTTATATGTTTTAAGCCTTTAAACACATTAAAATACTCATCTATATCATTATACCATTGTTCTTTATTACTGATATTCTTATCCAAATCACTACTAGTCTTATTTATAAAATTTTTATCCAGATATCTTTCTTTAATGGTCTTTAAACTAGTTAGATCATCCTCATTTATTTTATCCTGAACTTCCTTTGCAAAGTCAAGAATTATAGTAGCTCTTACATTTAAATCAATATTACGATTCTGAGATATATTAAAAATTATATTTCTACACTGCATAAGCTCAATAAAAAGCATTCCATCAATATCATTATAAGAAGTTATAATCTCATCATTTTCACTTAACTCAAATTCTACTTTATTAGAATCACCTAGCATTATTCTTGCTGCCTCTGGACAAGAAAGTGATATACCTACTTCTCGTAAGTTCCCGAATTCCTCTATATATCTAGGATACTTCTTACAAGTATAACAAAGGCCATCTTCTCCAAATTCATTATATATATCACATAATTTGTTTTCATTTAGAAAGGCACAATTTCCATTTTTTAATACAAATATATTGTCTTCTCCATCATTAACTATCTCACTTCTTAGTCTTTCTCCAAAGCTACCACTAAGATTTTCATAGTAATCATAAGTTTCTTCATCAATAACAATTTCCCAACCAGCACAACATGTATCCTCACACTTAGCTGCTATACATTTGAATTTATTAAAATATTTTGGTACTCTTATTTTCATTTTTCACCTCAAAGTTTTATTATATATTTAAGGTATCTGAAAATAAATAATAAGT
>NZ_DHYX01000055.1:44273-91266 GCF_002414285.1 Clostridium sp. UBA5119
ATTCTTCTCACACTCTTATTTTTTTGCTTTTCACCTAAGAAGTGATGAAAAGTATAGAAAAGGAGTCTCTCCTTTGTTATGGTTAATTTGCAGAAAAACACTTAACAATGGAGAGACTCATATGAATATTTTAATAGAAAAATATGTAAATTAAATAACAAAATTAATTTAATAATCGATAGGGACTAAGATTGTTACTGGCTGTAGATATCTAACATTTAAACTATGCAGTAGGTGTCCTTATAAAAATAATTTCAATTAATAATTCAAGTTAATATATTAAAATATCTTATTAACTGATTAAAAAATAAAGTTATAAATAACTATAACAAATAAAGTACTAAATAATGTTCCAATTAAATAATACTCACCAAATTCTGCATCCTCAGAAATCTTATTATATCTAGCAATTGACTTTGCTGTTAAAATAAATCCTATAGCCGAGTATTGATTACTATATAAAAACATAGCAATTATTATACGTTCTAAAAAACCTATAATTGCACCATTATTACTACTATTATTAGCAACGCTACTATTGATGCTATTGTTAACTACCGAATTATTACTACTAGTAACTAGGTTTCCCTTAGGCTTACATCCTGAAAATATTATTTTAAAAGTTACATTTGCTGGCTTATGCATATATAACACTATCAATACCCATTTTAAAACCGTTAATCCATCGATACCCAATATACTATATACAATATACAATGTATCTATTGGATAATATAAATTCCCCCTAAAACAAACTATTACAGTTATAAGTAAAATTATATGTACCACTTGATCAAATATATATATCATCCATGGTTTAATATACTTTTTTACTTTATTCTTTTTACATGTAGTATGAAATATTTTTAAATATCCCTTATATGAATAATATTTTACTACATCTATCAATAAATGAGCTAAACATAATAATAGTATTAATCCTGTTATCCTATAACTTTTTTCAAACAAAAATAAAATTAAAATAAATGGAATACTATAGAATACTGAATGTTTAAATACGCCACCTATTTTTTTCTTCTTTAACTCTGACATTTCATCATCTTGAAAATAATAATCCCCAATTACATGTGCTATCAAGCATAGTACAATAAATTTAATCTGCATATTTATATTCTCCCCATACTTCCATCAAAACTCTATTCAAACTATGTTTTACATAAATATAATTATAATATCCTGAGCTTTTTAATCTCCTTTGTACGCTTGATTGAACTAAATTTAATTCATTAGCAATTTCCCTTTGAGTCTTATTTGAAAACATTATTTTTTCAATAAGCTCTCTTTGCTTATCTGTCCACTTCTCTTCTATAAAGTAACATAAACATAAATTATTATTGATTAAACTAACTATATCCGTTTTATAAATCGAACTAACCCCTATATCTGTATTGTATTGTGATTTACTGTTTGTTTTATTTAATATTTTAATTTTTTCTATCATTTTTCTAGCATAATGATATGCTGGACCGTCAGCCCCTAATGCCATCTCTTTATTTATATTAGTATCAATATTACCAATCCCAACTCCAAATCTAATTTTTATAGGATACATTTTAAACTTAATTTTATCAATAATATCAAATAAATGAATAGGATTACTTAATAAGCCTTGAAATTCATCTCCTAATGTAATAATAAATTTTGCAGCAATGTTTCTTTCATATTCAATATTTATATCTTTTAATATATGATTTAGTGTTTCTTGAGCTTCATTTCTATTTAATATCTTTTTTGACTCAACTATATCACCTATAATTGCAAAGTACATAATTATTACCTCATAATTCATAAATATTTCTTTAATTTTAACATTTATTAGATACTTTTTCAACAATGATGCATTTATAATAGCATCATCCTTTTTGATGCACTTACAACAGCATCATCCTTTTTGATATTCTTGCAGTAGTATTAATATACTTTTTCTTTTTCTTAAAAATAAGTTTTTTAATTGGAATAATATATTGTTTAGTAGTTTAAATTATTTGCTTATGCTATATGTTAAAGTTAAAAATGAGGTGTAAAATAACACCTCACCTAATAATATAATTTTATATATTTATTATACAATCTTTGTTGTCCAGTCCTCACAGTTCCATATGTCAGTTACTACATCTTTATAAAACTCCGGTTCATGGCAAACTAGTAATATAGTTCCCTTATATTCTTGTAATGCTCTCTTTAACTCATCCTTTGCTTCTACATCTAAGTGGTTGGTAGGCTCGTCAAGGATTAATATATTGGTTTCCCTATTTATAAGCTTTGCAAGTCTTACTTTTGCAGCTTCTCCTCCTGATAGTACCATAACCATACTTTCTATGTGCTTAGTAGTTAAACCACATTTAGCTAAGGCTGCACGGACTTCGTATTGAGTGCAGCTAGGAAATTCACTCCAGTACTCTTCTATACAAGTATTTTTATTTCCTGATGCGCCTTCTTGCTCAAAGTATCCTATTTGTTGATAGTCACCTAGGGTAGCTTCTCCACTTATAGGTTTTATGTCTCCCATAAGGCTCTTAAGTAGAGTTGTTTTTCCAAGTCCATTGGCTCCTACAAGGGCAATCTTTTGTCCTCTTTCCATATAAATATTAAGAGGCTTTGTTAATGGACTATCATATCCTATAACCAAGTCCTTAGTTTCAAAGATAACCTTACCTGATGCTCTTCCTGTTTTGAAGTTAAATGTTGGCTTTGGTTTTTCCTTAGAAAGCTCTATTCTATCCATCTTATCCAACTTCTTCTGCCTTGATTTAGCCATGTTAGATGTAGCAACATTAGCTTTATTTCTCGCAACAAAATCTTCAAGTTTTGCAATTTCAGCTTGTTGTCTTTCATATGCTCTTTCAAGCTGTTCTTTCTTTGCTTCATATATTCTCTTAAACTCTTCATAGTCTCCTACATATCTACTTAACTTTCTATCTTCCACATGATATATAAGATTAATTACAGAATTTAAGAAAGGAATATCATGAGATATTAGAATAAAGGCATTTTCATAGCTTTGTAAATATCTCTTTAGCCATTCTATATGCGCTTCATCTAAATAGTTTGTAGGCTCGTCTAGAAGTAATATATCTGGAGTTTCAAGTAGAAGCTTTGCAAGTAAAACCTTAGTTCTTTGACCTCCACTTAAAGCCGTTACATCTTTATCTAGCCCTACATCTAAAAGTCCTAATCCCTTAGCAACTTCTTCAACCTTTGCATCTATAACATAAAACCCGTTATTATCTAGCATATCTTGAATAATAGCAGTTCTTTCTAATGCCTTATTCATTTGTTCTTCGTCCATTTCACCCATTTTCCCATAAAGTTCATTCATTTCAGTCTCTAAATCAAATAGATATTTAAATGCATCTCTTAGCACATCTCTTATAGTTAATCCTTGTTCTAGAGCAGCATGTTGATCCATATATCCTACTCTAACATTATTAGACCAAATCACTTGACCTTCATCAGGCATAAGTTTACTAGTTATTATATTCATAAAAGTAGATTTGCCCTCACCGTTAGCTCCAATTAAACCTACGTGTTCCCCTTTTAATAATCTAAAGGATACATCTTCAAATATTGCTCTATCCCCAAAACCATGACTTATATTTTTAACTGTAAGTATACTCATATATTTTCCTCCTATATCCTTCTGATTATTACCATTAAATGGTATGTGTTCAAAAAATTCAAACCAAGAATATTATACTTTACTAACAAAAATTTTTCTATGGTAAAAATTAAATAATTTATTTGCAAAATCCTCTCTATAAATTTATACTATAAGAAGTCTAAATAAAGTTTAATAAATTTATTTCTTAGATATAACAACTTTAAATTTAACAATATAAATTATTAATAATTAATTGTTTTGATAATAGGAGGATGTAAATGGCTTGTAAATTCTATCTACTAAAGGGAAAAGGAAAAAGTGTGGAGAATGGTCACCTTTGGGTTTACTCTACTGATATAGAAGAATATGATGGTGAATATGAAAATGGAGACATTGTAGAAGTATATAATTGCAGAGAGGATTTCATCGGAAAAGGTTATATTAATGATGTTTCTAAAATTACTATAAGAATTATGACTAGAGATATTGATGAAGAAATTGATGAAGAATTTTTTAGAAAAAGACTTAGAGCTGCTTGGGAATATAGAAGAAAAATAATAGATACTTCTAGCTGTAGGTTTTTGTTTGGAGAAGCTGATTTTGTACCTGGACTTATAATTGATAAATTAGAAGATTACTACGTTATTCAGTCTCTAGCTCTAGGCATTGATAAATATAAAGATATCATTGTAAAAATTCTAGTAGAAGAATATGGTGCTAAAGGTGTTTATGAGAGAAGTGACGCTAAGGTTAGAATCCTTGAAGGTATGGAACAGATTAAAGGCTTTTTAACTGAACCATTTGATACTATGATTCAGATAGTTGAAAATGGTGTTAAGTACTATGTTGATGTTGAAAATGGTCAAAAGACAGGATTTTTCTTAGATCAAAAGGAAAATAGAGCTACTATACATAAACTTTGCAAAGATGCCACTGTGCTAGACTGCTTTACTCACACTGGTTCCTTTGCATTAAATGCTGGTGTTGCTGGTGCTAAATCAGTATTAGGAGTAGATATATCAGAGCATGCAGTAGAATTCTGTAGACGTAATGCAGAGCTTAATAATCTACAAGATGTAGTTAAATTTGAATGTCACAACGCCTTTGATGTACTTCGTGAGTGGTCTGATGAAGGCAGAAAATATGATGTGGTTATCCTTGACCCACCAGCCTTTACTAAATCTCGTTCTACTATTAAAAGTGCTACAAGAGGATATAAAGAAATAAACCTTCGAGGAATGAAATTAGTGAATAAAGGCGGCTATTTTATAACATGTTCATGTTCTCACTTTATGAATCCTGAACTATTTAGAGATACCATTGCTAGTGCAGCTAAAGATGCAAGGGTTACCCTAAGACAAGTAGAATTTAGAACTCAAGCTCCTGACCACCCAATTCTATGGAATAGTGATGAATCATACTACTTAAAATTTTATATCTTCCAAGTAGTTTAATTACTTATAAAGAGCTATATAATTTATAATCTTATTTGATTTATAAATTATATAGCTCTTATATTTAAATCTTATTTACTCTTTCTTTTGACCTTGTTTTACTAGTTGGTTAGCATATACGCTAGCCCCAGTAACTAAAACACCCTGAATTATAGCATCAGCACTAAAACTGTGCATAACTCCTATAGATAACAGTATGCCTACAGGAAGCAAGATTATTGGTATATATTTATCATTTATCTTTTCTGTTCCTTTTAAAATCATACCAATTATATATAGCACTGGTATTAGTATCAATGCATTCTCTGTAATATAACTAAAGAATTCCATAAATATTCCCCCTTTATATATTTTATTCATTTTATACTTATATGAGTACATTATTTTATATAAATTCAATAAAATTTTATTTGTTTACTACTAGATATATTTATGCATGTCATCTAACATTTTCCTTTTTTTACACAATGTAATTTTATTCTTTGATTTTCTTAAATTATAAGGATAATGAGATATAAATTTGTTGTACAGTTTTTATTGAATGTTAGTTCTAAAAGTGTAACAATAATAATATAGTAATATTTGGTAAGAGGTGATGTTATGAAAGGCTTATCCACTCTAAGATTTGTTCAGATTGTTTTTTGTTTCCCTATAATAATATTGTTTGCTACGTCTAAAATGAATGGTATTGAACAAATTATTTTCATAGCTCTCTTTACCTTATATACTGTAGTATATGAAGTTATATTTTTAACTTTAGCTAAAAGAAAAAGAACTACTAAAAGCAGCAGTTCTTAAAATAGAGTTCTAAGCTTCAGTAGGAGTAAAACTGCCTCTGAAGCTTAGAACTCTGTTCATTAATATATCTTTATTTCTCCATCCTTGTATTCTGGAACTATATTTATTAAATCCTTTGAAAGACAATATCTTAAATCTTCATTATACTTAAAATCCTTCATCCTTTTATAATGAAGTGCATCTTTTACAAAACTTATTATACTAGGATTATTTATATATACATATTCCGAAGTTTTTGCTATATCTGTTAAGGTGAAATGATTTTTCATTATATCTCTTAAACAGTTGATTATATACCCACTTGCTATAAAATCATCCATAGAGAATTCTCCATCGGTTCCTGCATTTACAAAGGTTACATCCTTATTTAACTTAGCTAATTTTTCTGCTACTACTCTTCCATTTATTAAAGCGCCTATAAATATCTTCTCTGCTTCCTCACTATTTTTAATAGCTCTAGTCCCATTTGTGGTAGTCATTATAAGACTCTTACCTTTTACTATATCCTCAATATAGTCTAAAGGTGAATTGGAGAAATCAAATTTATCTATTTTTATTCCCCCTCTTTCTCCTCCTAAAAGATATTTATTTCTATCTTTACTTGCAATATCTATAGCTTCTTCTATCTCTTTTACAGGAATTATTTTATCACAACCATTATTTAATGCTGTAACCATTACTGAAGTTGCTCTTAAGACATCAATAACAACCACTATCCTATCTTTAAATTTTTCTGGCTTAATATGTTGTGCAGATATAACTACATCAATATTCATGTACTATTCCCCCCTGATTATACATTTAATTAAATTAATCTTCTTTATAATATTTTCCTTGATATAGGTCTTCAGTGACTAACTTATTATCTATGGCATTTAAGACTTCCCACTTTTTCAAACTCCACATAGGACCTACTAATAAATTTCTTGGAGCATCTCCTGTAAGTCTATGAATTACTATATTCTGTGGTAACATTGTTATAGCCTTAGTTACAAGGTCAATATATTCATCCATTTCTAGTAATGTAATCTTGCCTTCATCTAACAGCTTTTCTAGCCTTGTATTTTTCATTACATGAAGAAGGTGAATCTTAACTCCTTTTATGGGAAGCTTAGAAATATACTTAACGGTTTTTAACATATCCTCTTTACTTTCTCCTGGAAGTCCAAAGATTATATGTGCCACCACATCTATGTTCCTTTTATGTAGCTCCTCCACTGCTTTTTTAAATACTTCTAACTTATATCCTCTATTTATAAGGATAGCTGTAGTATCATTGCTAGTTTGAAGTCCAAGTTCCACCCAAGTATATACCCTTTTTGAATAGTTTTCTAATAATTTTAACACATCTTCTTCTAAACAATCTGGTCTTGTAGCAATGGCAAGTCCAACCACATCCTCTTGTATTAATGCTTCATCATACTTTTTCTTTAATACTTCTACAGGCGCATAGGTATTTGTATAGGCTTGGAAATAAGCTATATACTTACCATCTTTCCACTTTTTATTCATCATTTCCTTTATATCAATAAACTGCTCAGTTATAGACGATAACCTATCTCCAGCAAAATCTCCTGAGCCACTCTCAGAGCAGAATATACACCCACCTTTTGATAATTTTCCATCTCTATTAGGACATGTAAATCCACCATCTAATGATATTTTAAAAGTTTTTTGTCCATTAAACTTTTTTCTTAAGAAATAATTTAAACTATGATATCTCTTTCCATTAAAATCTTTTCTCATTTCTAATCTTCCTATCCTATTCTTCTATTATATATTTTAAATATATCCATATAGTAATCTTCTATATTCAATTATAGTTTAACTCTTTTATCTTTCAAAATCCACTAAGGCATCTTCAAAAAATAAATAAGTCAGAATGCTTGTCTATTTTGTGTTATCCGATGACTACCAGCTCTTAACTCCCATATTTTTCAAAGTGGGAGTTAAGAGCTGGTATGTCCCTGGATAACGATTTCTAAAGCTTCTGAGAAGCTAAGAACTCTGTTTATACTTCGTCAACAGAACCCTTAGATAGTGCTACTATCTGCGGAACCTGTTTCCTTGTCTAACTCAAAATATACTTCTCATCTTTGACTTATTATTTATTTTCAGATACCTAAATGAAAATTTACTAACAATACTTTAAAAAGTTTTCCACATATTAATACTTTTCCACATATTCTTCTGTGGACTTCAATATAAATATACAAGCTATCATAATTTGGAGGGATAACTTTGAAGAATCTTAAATTAATTTTTCAAGCTGCCACTGTTTTTATTGGCACCATTGTAGGAGCAGGCCTTGCTTCTGGTCAAGAAATAACTCAATTTTTTTCTACCTATGGGTTTTCAAGTTTTTATGGACTTCTTCTCTGTGCAGTATTTTACATAATAATAAGCTCCATTATAGTGTCTATAAGTTTAAAATATGACTTAAATTCTTATACGGATTTTATAACCCTTGTAAGCCCTGGTTTCTTTGGAAAAATAACGGATTATCTTACTAGCTTCTTTTTAATCTCAGGAGCTGCTATAATTCTTGCTGGTAGTGGTGCTTTACTTTATCAACACTTTGGTATTCCAAGACTTGTTGGAGTGTTCCTAATGGCTGGAATAGCACTTATTACCTTATTAAATGACACTAAGGGCCTAATAGCTATTAATTCCATAATAGTACCTAGCCTTACTACTATAATTATTACTATATTTGTCCTTTATCTTCTCTTTTCAAAGGATACTATATCTATAGACTATATGAAGCAAGTACCAGTATATAAAAACCTTATTATAGATAAACAGTGGATTATATCATCACTTCTCTATGCAGGATTTAACATGTTATCCTGTAGCGGAGTTCTTGTACCAATTAGTAAGGAAATTAAAAATAAACGTCTTATTATTTCTGGATTAACCATTGGCGCTCTTGTCCTTACTCTACTTGCTTTCTTAATTAATTCAATGTTAATGGCAAATATACCTGAAATCTTTAAATATGAAATTCCACTACTCTTTGTAGCTAGTAAGTTTATCTCTTTAATGCAAATTCTTCTTTTATGTATTATTTGGTGTGAGATGTTTTCTACGGAAGTTTCAGATATATATAGTGTTGGTAAAACCCTTGAAAATAAATACAACATCCCTTATAAGAGAGGTGTTGTACTCATTCTTTTAATAGCCATTCCTATATCTCAAATAGGCTTTAAACAGCTTATAACTTTCTTATATCCCGGTTTTGGAATAGTTAGCTTGGTATTTATAGCTCAATGCATTGGGTTCTACTTTAAAATGAATAAGGTAAAAAAATAATTAAAACTTATATAGGCTACTTCACTTTTTGCTCCTCTTTAATTATACTGATGTTATATAAGATGAACACTACTATGTTAGTAGTGTTTATTTACTTTGAAATATAAATATAGTATTTGCTATGTTTATTATGTAAGGAGATAATTAATTATGAAAGATTTGACTGCTCTCAATAATTGTAATATATGCCCTCGTAATTGCGGTATAAATCGAAACTCTGCAAAGGTAGGCTTTTGTAAAAGTGGAGCTAAAGTAAAAATTGCTAAGGCCTATGGCCATATGTGGGAAGAGCCCTGTGTGTCTGGCACTAATGGTTCTGGTACAGTTTTCTTTTCAAATTGTAACCTTAGATGTGTATTTTGCCAAAATCATGATATTAGTCAGTCTGACATAGGTAAGGAAGTTTCTATAGAAAGATTAAGTGAAATATTTTTAGAGCAACAAGCTAAAGGATACCATAATATAAACTTAGTTAACCCTACTCACTATATACCTCAAATAATAATTGCTTTGGATAAAGCTAAAGAAAATGGACTTAATATCCCTGTAGTTTATAATTCCAATGGCTATGAAAACGTAGAAAGCATTAAAGCTCTTAAAGGATACATAGACGTGTATATTCCTGATTTAAAGTATTTTAACGATAAATATGCAATAAAGTATTCTTCTGCTCCTAACTATTTCACCATAGCGTCAAAGGTTATTGAGGAAATGGTGGATCAAGTAGGTATTCCAATATTTAATGATAAAGAAATTATGATTAGAGGTGTTATCATAAGACACTTAATGCTCCCTGGACTTTTATTCGATTCAAAAAAAATAGTAGATTTCATATATAAAACCTTTGGAAATTCAGTATATTTAAGCCTAATGAATCAGTATACACCTATGTTTAAAGCAGCAGAATATGATGAAATTAATAAACCTCTTAACCCTATTCATTATGACTCTTTAATAGATTACTGTATAGATTTAGGCTTTAAAAATGCCTTTATCCAAGAATCTGGCTCTAACTCAACAGTTTATGTACCAGATTTCAATCTACAAGGGATTTAAAACTCAAATATTATAAATCTCTTTGAAAATAATAAAACTAAACAAATAAAAAGCATTCTTAGGTAAAATCTCATGAACTTTACCTTGAGAATGCTTTCATCATTAATTATACATCTAGTGTACTTCTAAAATATTCTGTAATTCTTTGAACCTCACCTATAGCTTCTGTAAGTTTAATCATTTCATCCGTGTAGGTATTTACACTAGCACTAACTTCTTGAGATGATGCAGAATTTTCTTCTGCAATAGCTGCTAATGATTCCACATTATCATACATTCCTTCTATAGCTTTAACTTCTCTACCTAAATCATTGATTGTAGTAATCATTGATTCTGATACTTTATCAACAGCAGTAGTAGTACCCGCACTTATATCTCTAATTCTTTCTAATCCATCAGTTTGTTTTTCAAGGGCTACATACTGTTCATCTATGCTATCTACAGTATATTTAATATCCTCTGCAAATTCTTTAAGATTTAAATTAATTTCTTCAACAGCATCTTTAGTTTGTTCTGCAAGCTTTCTTACCTCTTCTGCAACAACAGCAAAACCTCTACCATGCTCTCCAGCTCTAGCTGCTTCTATGGAAGCATTTAATGCTAAAAGATTTGTCATGTCGGAAATTTGAGCTACTATTGATACTATATTAGTAATATCACTAGCTTTATTGTTTAACTTTATTCCAGTTTCTTTTACTTCTTGGAACTTGTCCAATGTCTTTTGAATATTATTACTTACAGTCTTTATCTCATCAAAGCCAGCAGTAATTTTCGTTATAGTATCTTCCATAGCTAATTTATTTTCATTTTCACTGTTTACTAAGCTATTTAAAGCTCTAATATTATCATTCAATCCTGATGCTACTCTTTCTGTATTGTTGGCTTGGTCCACACTAGTTTCTGACATTTGTTCCACTACTGTAGATATTTCCTTAGATGAGCCTTCCATTACATCTGAAATAGTTTTAACCTTATTAAGATATTCTACCATCTCACTAACATTAGCATCAAACTCCGTCATATCCATTGAAGATACATTAGTTCCTGATTTTATAACTTCATATAATCCTTCAAGCTCATCCTTGGTGCTAATAACATCATATGACCTTTCCTTATCTTCTTTTAATCCAGTGGCAGCTTTAACAGGTCTTAATAATAAATATGTACCTACAAAGGTTACTACTGTAGCTACAGCTGTAATTTCTAAAGCTGGAACTATACTTTTAACTCCAAGTATTAATGTTGATCCAATAAGAGTTAATATAAAAGTAAATATGGATGCCTTAACTGATAATAATTTTATAAATCCAAAGGATAAGATTTTATTAAATCCATAACTTTTTTCGCTATTTATTTCTTTTTCAAAAGTCACTTGCACTTTCATCACATCTCCAGACTTTTCTAAAATTTCATATTCTAATTGTTCATTAAAATATTCAAAAGTTCCTTCAAGCATACCTAAGAAATAATCAAACATCTTTCTTTTAGATGAATAAGTCATCACCGCTTTTCTTTTAGATGTCTGAACAATATCTACTGCTGGTGGCTTAGCTCCTGAAATTTTCTTAGTTATTGCTATATGTATATCATTTAGTGATTTTAAAAATTCATATGCACTTCTCTTTTTAAAGTATACTGGATATACATTAACAAAGGATTGTATATTGTCTTTTCCTATATTATTCCATAATTTTTCTTTAGTTAAACTTCTAGTTTCTGATAGCCTAGATATAAACTTAGCTATTACTTTATCGTCTACTTCTTCTAGTGGAGAAAATATCTTATTTGTCTCCCATCCAGCATGGTTCATAGCTTCATTTACTTGTGAATCATTATAAAGTTTTCTACAAGTATTTAGCCATATTGATACAACTGTGCCCTTCATAATTAATACCCCTCTTTTCTATGGCTATAGTATATTAGCACTGATTTGGCAATTCAAAATAGAATCTTACACCTCTTTTTGTATTTTCAACTCCACATTTGCCTTGGTGCAAATCTACTATATTTTTAACAATTGATAGTCCAAGTCCTGTACCACTATCTTTCCTATTTCTTGACTTATCTATCTTATAAAATTTATCCCATATCTTATCAATTTCTTCGTTATTAATAAGCTCACCTGTATTTTCAAAAGATAATTGAGTNNTACATTCCAACAAATATACTTCCTTCACAGGGAGTATGCCTTATTGCATTAGTAAGAAAATTGGTTATTACTTGTTCTATCTTAAATTCATCACCATAAATTTGTTTCTCATATAGATTCAAATCTATTTTTATATTCCTATTATCGATACTATGATGTAATTTCTTTACAACATTTTTCACTAAATTATCAATAAAAAATAATTCTTTATTAAGGATCACCTTTCCACTTTCTAAAGATGATATTTGAAGCATATCTCTAACTAAATTACTCATCTTATCAGATTCTTCTATAATTACATTTAATGATGAATTCATATTGTCTTCTAAAAATACTCCATCCTTAATACCTTCTGCATATCCTTTTATTAAAGTAATAGGAGTTTTTAATTCATGAGATACATCTGCTATAAATTCTTTTCTCATAATCTCAATCTCTCTTTCTCTGTGGATATCATTTTGTAGTTTTCTATTAACTTCTTTTAATGAATTTAAAGAACTATCCAAATTTTGTCCTAAAAAATTTAATGTTTCCCCAAGGTTTCCAATTTCATCTTCATATACCATAGTACATCTCTGACTAAAATCCAAATTACTCATTCTTATAGCTACTTTATTTATTTCTTTTAATGGCTTTGTAATAAATTTCGAATAAATTAATGCTAATACAACTATTACTATTATAGCCCCTAAGTAAAAATACTTATAAAATATCCCTATAACTCCCATGGCTTCTTTTACATATTGTAAAGATGTAAATCCTACTATTATATTATTCTCATGTAGAAGTGCAGAAGCTAAATATTTAGTGTTCTCGCCATTCTTAAATGAAATAGTTACCTGTTTTTTATTAATCATCTCGTTTAATAGTTCCGGATCTGTCTTTATAGTTTTAATAACATAATTAAATATTTCTGTATTTTTACTATCTATAGCTTCTGAGTCAGTTTTAAAGGTTACTATAATATTATTTTCTGTGTTTACCACTCCTATAGATGTGTTATAATTATTCTCAAACTTCTTAATACTCTCTATTATTTCCCTTTCATCCTTTGGATTACTTAGTGTATCTCTAAACTTTATCACATTACTTTTAATATCATTTTCCTTTTTATCATTATATATCTTTTCAAACAATATTCTTTGACTTAAAAGGGTAATAGTCAAAAATGTTATAAACACCACAGTAGTTACAACAAACATTTTCAATGTAATGCTTTTTTCTATATTTTCTTTTATTTTTTTATAGTAGTTAATTATTTTATTCATACTAAACCTCTATCTTATAACCAAAGCCTCTTACTGTAACTATCACTTTATTCATGTGCTTTAGCTTCTCTCTAAGTCTCTTAATCGTAGTATCAACCACCCGTATATCTCCTTCAAAATCATAACCCCATATTTTTGTAAGAATTTGCTCTCTAGTAAGAACTATATTTTTATTTTTCAGGAAATATATAAGCAAAGAAAATTCTGTTGGTGAAAGGTTGATTTCTTCATCACTTACCATAACTCTATGACCTTCTTCATCTATATATAGATTTTCTATTACAATTCCCGTACCTTTATCCCTACTACTTCCATAGCTCCTCTTTATTAATGCTTTAATTTTAGCTACTAAAACTTTTGGACTAAAAGGCTTTGTTTCATAGTTATCTGCACCAAATCCCAATGCTAAAAGCTTATCTTCTTCCTCTTCTTTTGCACTGAGCATTATTACTGGTATATTCCATCTATTTCTTATAACCTTTAATGTCTCGAATCCATCTAAAACAGGCATCATTATATCTAGTACTACTAAATTTACTGATTCTTTCTCCATAATCTCTATAGCTTCTTTACCATTAGAGCTATGTAATGTTTTAAATCCTTCCTTTTTTAAATAAGCTTCCAACAAGTTTCTAATATTTTCTTCATCATCAACTAATAATACCTTTATATTATCCATATCCGTAACTCCTTGTATTTTTCTTCTTATCAATAATTATACCTTATTTTTTACTCTATAATTATTTACTTGAATATTTTATTAAAGTATTTTTAGCATGTTGTTTTTATACGCAAAAATGAACTTCGAGATAACTTCGAAGTTCATTAATAGATTATATACTCAATTTTTAGGATATTTAATTCTAGGTAAATCCGGTGCATCTTTATATGGCCAATGTGGAACAAAGTATGAATATTCAACTTTTTCCTCATGAACACTTCTTAATTCTGCGATTTTAGTTACTCCTGTATATATAGCGGAAATCTTATACCATGTAGCATAATCTACTTCACCTGTCTGTGGAAGACCAAATACCTGTTGAAATACTTTTACTTGATTGGCAGTTGTAGAACCATACTTTCCATCAATAGCTACTTTAGGTATTAGAGGATAATTTTGTGCTATTCTATTTAAAAAGGTTTGAGTGGTTCTAACTGGCTCTCCACTTGCTCCCTGTTTCAATGTAAAGCCTGGATATGACCTTGGACTTCCAGAAACCTTTTCAGCTCTTTCAAGAACTATATCACTTCCATAAAAGTTTCTTAATATATCATATGGAATCCATCCTTGAGCCCCTAAATCCTTGCTGCCCCATTGAGTAAGCCATCCTGGGCACTGAACATTTCTACCATCACAGTATTGCGTGAGTAAAGGTTGTTTAGCTCCTGACCTCTTTACATAGGTAGCAAATAACTCATCTACTATCCTACTTATGTTATCAAATATGTTTCTTCCGTAAACAAAAGCTTGATCATAGGCCGTAGAATTTGTTACATCAAAATTAAATCCCTTGCTTCTATACCATTCTGTGTATATTCTATTTAGAGTAAATGAAATAATACAATATACATTAGCTCTTATAGTTGCCTCTGGCCAAGTTGCATAAATTTCGCAACTAGCTACATTTTTTATATAGTCTGTATATGGAACAGTATAATTTGGTGCTGCTGTATTAGTCGGTACCCCTGCATGTACGATTATAAACTCTGGTACAACTGGCTCCGGCAAAACTACAAAACCACTTGGTGGAGGTGGCAAAGCCTTATCAGGGTCCTCAGGTATCTTAGGTGGAAAATCACCAAATTGAACATTAGGTGGAATTTCTATAACCCTGACTACCTGTACATCTTCATCCTCTGTGATCTCTCTATTAAGACTTGTTGGAATCAGATTACATATCTGTAACGCTGTTTGTCTCGGCAACACTTGGCATCCTCTTATATTTATTTCATCAAAGCCTTCTGCCGTTACATTTATATCATAAAGGGCATAAGGTATAAGGGTATTATCTGGATTTAATGACCTTTCTATTTCTGGAGTTTCTAATTCTATAGTCTCCGTTTGTCCTTCTGGATTAGTAGTTAGGGTAGTAACTTGCTCTCTAGTTTCTCCATCTGCTCTTGATATTGTAATATCGGCATTACTTATCGGTATAGCTGTATTTACTCTATACACTTGAACCTGTAACCTGCCTATATCTGCCATAAATTTCTCCTTAAAATAATACTTCAATATATATATTATGATTACCCTCATAGAAAAGTTACATATTATTTATAAGAAAATTGTAATTAATCTTACCTTGAAGCTACTTCGTTATTCCATACCCTAAGAGCTCCTGCAAGACACAAGGTACCATATCCCCAACTATTATTAGGATACTGTACATCTATCCTACTTCTATTTGCTCCTTTTAATAAAAAGTACTTTGACCTTTCTCCATACAAATAAGGATCATTTCCTCTTACAATTCCAAATTCCATTAAAAGTCCACATGCCCCAGCCACATGAGGTGTAGCCATCGATGTTCCTGAACGTGGCTCAAAACCACCTCCTGGAGTAGATGATTCAATATTTTCTCCTGGTGCTACTAAATCAGGTTTTACAGGATTTAATTCTTCATTTCCTCTTCCTGAGAAAGGTGATATAGTAGAGTTTATAAAATTATAACTACCAACGGTTATTACATCTGCTACAGTTCCCGGTATACCTACAGTATTACTTGTACTTGGTCTTAGAAATCTCGTAGCAATATTTAATCCCTCTGCAATAGGTAACCACATGTCATAACTTCCTAGAACATTTTCATTAGTAGTCATGTTCATAGTCCATATTCCACTCGCAATGGTTTCTTCTCCTACTCCTGAAAGTACAATTATTATTTCACCATCTATACTAAAAGGTGTTGGCCCTGTATTGAATACAATATACTCAGTATTACCTATTCTTCCTTGATTTAATGCATTAGTTAATCTTAATTCACCACTACTATTTCCACTTGGTGATATAAGATTTAAATCAATATCCTTTAAAAATGACTTAAATAACTGTATTATTAATAATCTTTCATCTATTCCAACATTAAATCGTATTTCTTGTTCTCCAACCAGTTCGCCACCAACATGATGTGCTCTATCTCCTTCATTTCCTGCTGCTACAACTATGTTAACTCTTTGCACTGTAGAAACTATCTCTATATACTGCTCTAACAAGCTATTTCCAGTATGTGCTCCATCATTTGTACTAAAACTTATGTTTATAACCAGAGGCTTATTTAATTCATAAGCTCTATCAATTAAGAATTTAATTCCTCTCATTAACTGGGTACTTTTTGCTCCCTGTCCTCCTATCTCTCTTGTCATTTTAACCATAGCTATAGAACTTCTAGGAGCTACCCCATAAAACCTCCTTGGTATATTCCCTCCAGCACAAGCTATACCAGCCACATGAGTACCATGGCCTGCTCTATCAAAGTGTGGTACTAATGAGTATGGATCTGGACTTCTTAAAGCTGCATTTATCTCTTCTCTTGTATAAATCCTTCTATTTTCATATAAATCATAAATAAAATCAATCCTTGTATCTCCATTCTCAAGTCTAAATGATTGATTTACATAATCTATTCCAGAATCTATGAACCCTATAAGTACCCCTTCTCCCTCTAATCCATAATTAGTATTTACTTCTGTTATACATGAAGCTCTATTACTAGGTTCAAAGGATAAATATAAATTTTTAGGTAACTCTATATAGTTGATTTCTCTTATTCCTATTAGCTTTTCAATATCTCCTCTTGGTATAGTTACAATTCCATAACCAAAATCTAAATCTTCAAAGGTACCTCCAATAGCATTTATTTTCTCTTTCATTACCTCTGGAGTTCCACTATATAGTATAATCAATTCAATGTTAGTTTCTTCAACATCTCCAATTCCATATCCATATATAATCTCATTTCTTATGCTCTCTGGTACATTTATAAGTAAATTTAATAACCCATCAGCCTTTTGCACACCCATACCTCCAAATTCTTATATAGTTATAGTATGAATGTATGCTAAAAATGTTATTAAATTGATTATAGTTGAATTTCTAATCTATTTAATTTTGCAATAACCTTTATATCTTTAGGATGAGCTGTTTCTGTACGAACCATATTTTTGTTACTTATTATTAAAACCTTATTACTATCTAGCTTCTTTAACTGTCTTATCACTCTTTCTCCATTTATATCCATGAGATATATTTTATTATTTTCTATTTCAGAAGTTAGGTTAGCAAATGCTAAATCTCCTTGACAAATTCTAAATCCTAACAAATCATCATTTTCAATTTTAATATATAACACCTTATCCTGAGCATATCCTTCTATTTTATTTGATATAACAGGCAACTCTTTTTTTCCTATAGGCTTGTTTAAATCATAGCTATAAATTCCTACAGACTTAAGAACAGAACTAAAGGCATCATTCCATACTTCATTTATAGTTTCTTTTACTTTATTAGCTTTTGCTGCATTATGTGTCTTTAGATTACTTTCTGAAGATTTTCTTTCTTCATAAGCTATATTATCAAAGAGCGTAGTCATTTCTGCAAGATCTCCACCTAAAACCTTACCTACTCTTTCTATAAACTTTTCTTCTACAACTTTTCTTCCATTCTCAACGTCATTTATATAGTTTTCTGATACTCCAAGCTTCTTAGCAAGTTGCTTTTGAGTCATTCCCTTGGTATTTCTTCCTTGTTTAATTCTTTCTCCAACAGTACTCATTCTTAATTATCCTCCCTGTATCTCCTTAATCTAAATAGAAATCCCCTAGTCCTAGAGGATTTCTAAATTATTTGGCTTAAAAATTATTTCTGATAATATTGTCTTTCTTTTACTAAATGATCTATCAATTCATGAACAGTCATTTTAATAGAATTTGGGGTAGTAGACGCTAATATTGGCTTTGGACCTAAAACTTCTCTAACCTTTTTAACAGCTTGTTGAAGATAAACCCCTAAAAACCCATTAAGTATAATAACTTTTTCTTCAGGTAGTTTAGTATCACTATATGATAAGCTCTCTTCTTTTAATATATGCTCTAAAGTATATTCTCCCATATTTTCATTTATTGATACACATGGTTTTATACATATATCTTTAAATCTTATATTTAATTTTTCTATCTCTTCATCATTAAGCCCATAAGCTATAATTAATCTATCTTTAAGTATATTCATATTAAATACCTTCCATTATAATTTTTCTGGTTCTCCGTAGTTTACATCAAAAGTTTCTACAGTTACAGATTTTATAACTTGATCTTCATATGGTCTATCTCTTCTATCTGTTTGAGAACTTACTATTTCATCTACTACATCTTGACCTTCTATTAATTTACCAAAAGCAGCATAACTTCCATCTAGGTGTGGTGCATCTGCAACCATTATAAAAAATTGAGACCCCGCTGAATCTGGATGTTGAGCTCTAGCCATTGATAAAACGCCCTTAGTATGTTTTAAATCATTTTTAAATCCATTCCCGCTAAATTCTCCTTTAATTGAATATCCTGGACCACCCATTCCTGATTTTTCTGGGCAACCACCCTGAATCATAAAACCTGGTATTACTCTATGGAAAATTAATTCATCATAAAATCCCTTATAAGCTAAGTCTATAAAGTTTTTTACTGTATTTGGAGCTATTTCAGGATATAATTCCGCCTTCATTATTTTTCCATTTTCCATTTCAAAAGTTACTATTGGATTCATACATCTTCCTCTTTTCTTTCTTTATATTATTAATTCTTTAATTATGTCTATGTAATTTATTATACTTATGATAAACAGAGTTATTTGCTGTTTTTATCTGNNCAAGCAACTTATATGACAATTCTATTAAACTTTTATCATCCTTAGAATTATATATTTTAACAGTGCCTTGTTCATTATTATTATTTAATAAACCTTTTTGATCTAACTTACGCTTCAATTGTTTTACTGTTCCTAAACTACCATCTATAATAGCAACATCATCATTTATAACATTCACTAATGCTTCTTTAATAAATGGATAATGAGTACATCCAAGAACTACAGAGGACACACTCTCTTTAGGTACATCTTTAAACCTATTTCTTAAATACCCCTCTATAACTTCACCCTTAATATTTCCGCCTTCAATGATTTCCACCAAACCATCACATGGCATTGAAATAATATCAGAAGCCTTATTATATCTTTCTCTTAGTTTACTAAATTTATTCTCAGATAAAGTCATTGGTGTAGCCATTATTACTATTATTCCATTACCATAATTCTCTACTGCCGGCTTTAAAGCTGGCTCTATTCCAATTATGGGGATTTCTTTATAAATCCTTCTTAATTCATCGATTGCGATACTAGTAGCAGTATTGCATGCCACTACTATAGCTTTCACATTCATAGAAATAAGCTTATCTACCATATTAAAGGTTAACTCTCTAACTTCCTCTGGAGTTTTCACTCCATAGGGTGCATTTAAAGAATCTCCTATATATATGTAATTTTCTTTAGGTAGTAGCTTCACTGCTTCCTTTAGGACACTAATACCTCCAACCCCTGAATCAAAAAATCCTATACTAAAATTAGTTTTGTCCATACTTCATTACACCACACTACTTAGTTTTTAGATATTTCTTCATATATCCTATAACTATAATACTACAGCTAAAAGATTATTAAAAGTATGAGACATGCATTATGTAAAAATATAGTTAAAAAAGAGTATTGTTTATGACTAATTTAGGTCATCTTACAACACTCTTTCTTCAATTAATTTTACAGTATTGTCACTATTGTAATACTTCCTTAATCTTTTCTTTAATATATTCTATTATTTCTATATCTCCAATAGTTGCTTTACCATCTATTAAATCAATCTTTATTCTAAAGAAATTTATAATTAACTTATTTCCCGAGATTATATATTCATCAGAATGTAATGGTGAGAAAATAACTTCTACTTCATCATAATTATGTTTATTTTCTTCCTTCTGAAATTCACTTGCTAATGAATCTAAATTTAATACTTTTAGTGGTGTTGCCATTGCATGTGTAAATTCTAAGTCTTCCATCATCCACATATTGTTATTCCAGAACTTCTTTTCTTTTTTAGTTCCATCAAAAGGTTCTCTATTTTTTATAGCGCTTAAAGCACGTCTTACAGATTCTCCATTAAATTCATCATCATAGGCAACAATTAATCCTGGCATTTTTGCTACATCATAGAAAAATGATTCTGCAATGTTATCCTTTTCAGATGCTGCTTGCCAATAATAAAGCATTGCTTCTACTGCTTCTAAATTTAATCTTACTCTACTTAACATAAAATCTCTCCCTCTCATAATCAGATTAAACCAAACTTCACAGATAATTATACACCATGGCTTAGTAAGTTTCTACGGTTTACATTTTTCTTATTTCCATTACCTAAATAGCTTTTTAAGCATATATTATATTAAACTCTTATAATTCAATAAGAATTCATTTTCAAGCGAGGTGAATTTCATGAAAAATACATCAGTAAAAATCACTTTAAAGCTATTTATCTGTGGTGTGTTGTGGAGTATTCTAACTTTAGCTATAGCAGGAATATTTACACCACTAACTAACTTTTTCTTTAAAGATATTATATTTGTAGAAGGCTTAATCATGTTATTAATGTCTATTACATCAGCTATAAACAGTAAATCTTTAGGTATGTCATATTATATTTTAAATGAAATATATTCTAAATATATGGACAATAAGGATTTTACAAAAGATAAAGATAACATTTTTAATACCTTTAATAATATAAATTTTCATCTTTTTCTAAATTGGATTTCTATAGCTATAGGTGGCTTTATAGACATTCTGTTGATCTTTATTTTATAAGCATTATTGAGACTATAAAATAAAAAGGTAGAGTAAACTTGAATAAATTATTTACTCTACCTGTATACATAAAATAATTTGTTATTATTTTAATACTTACATAGGTATTAGCTAGTAGACTTAATTAACCCTACAGCCTTCCCAATAATATAAGCATTATCCTCTTTAATCTCTATAGGATAGTATTTATCATTTTCTGGCATTAATACTGCCTTATTTCCTTTTAACCATAGCCTCTTAAGGGTAGCTTCTCCATCTATACTTACAGCAACTATCTCATTATGATTTGCCATAGTTTGCTTATTTATAACTATATAATCACCATCTTCAATATTAGCATTAATCATACTATCCCCTTTTACCTTTAATATAAAAGGTTGTTGTACACCTTTAAGCCAATATATAGGAACATTAAATTGCCCTTCTATTTCATCATTAATAGAAATAGGTTGCCCCGCAGCAATCTCATTGTACACTGGAACTTTATTTATTTCCTTATCTCTGATTATCTCACTAGTAGAGTTAGGGTTTAAAATAACTTCATTATAATTACTAGTATCTATGGCAAAATCATGAGATATACTGTGTTTTAAATCTACATATTTATATGTTTCAATATATTCATTGTTTTTAACCATTTCATCTTCCTTCAACTCTTTATTAGTTTGATCTTTGATAGTTTGTTCTATAACTTTTTTAGTGACATTTTTCTTTGATACTTTACTACAATTAACAACCTTATATTTATTACTATCAAAAATAGTAACATCCTTATTTCGTTTAAAGTATTGAAGCCAAGGTTTTAGTGTGTCAATAGGATTAATATTTTTCACCAAAATAAAGTTACTATAAGTAAAATCTTTTAAAAGTCCACGAATAAATTTTACTTCTTCAATGGTTAACTGTTCTACATTATCTATTATTATATGTGCATACTTTAAATCTTTAAGCTTATCTATATTATCATAAACAATTTTAAACTCATCTATATAATCAATTAGTCCATTTTCATCCATGTAGTTACAATACCATGAATATAATTTATAAATAGCTTCTCTACTATTAGAATTCTTTCTTAATGAAAACCCTCTTTTTTTTTCTATTTAAATTTTGATATTCTTCAAGGGAGCTTATATTCAAATGTTTTATATAGAAAATTTCATCGAATAAAAAATCTATATTTTTTGTTAATATAATCTTATTTATTCTTCTTTCCTTCTGTCGCAATTCTCCAATTCCTTCTAAAATGAAAGCCTTTGTCACATCCTTATTGCAAAACCTTTTACCTTTCAAAGGGTTGCGTGATGTTATATACTGGAAACATTTATTTATTAATTGTTTTTTACTGCAAACCTCAACATTATTATTTAAATATGCAAAGAACGTATTATTTCTATTTACATCTTGCTTTACCTCTTCTAAAGTATCCCCTAAAACCTCATTAGATATAAACAATATATTTTCATTTTCTCTAATGCAATAATTGTCTTGTAAAAATATAGCTCTTGATAAAGCTGCTCTAGTTTTCCCTATACCTTCTTTGCCATTGATTATAAAAAATCTATGCTTCTTATCCTCTTTAAATTTACTTAAGGCCTGTTTAATATCCATAAAATCACCTCCATTCACTGTCTATTCCACTAAAATATATAATTAATATATCTTCTTCTACTACATTTATAATATACCTCATATTATATCATAAACTCTCATATTCTTCCTAAAAAAATAATAGGTCGTCCCTACTTGTTAGACTAAAATGTAATAATGAGTTATAATGTTAAATAATAACATGTATTGGAAGTGATATATTGTCTAAAATCAAACTTAACTATATTAAAGAAGATTCTAAACGAGATAATGAAAGGGTACGTAACTTCAAGTCTATTAGACGGTTATTTGATATCAGACCTAAAACCGAATATTTTCTAGATGAACAAAGTTTCAATGATCTAGATATGAATAGAGTTTATGAAAAATTCGATAGAACCTATAGTAGCGCAGGAGAATCTGCTTTATATTCTATGATAAGGAATATTATTATAGATAAAAAAGAACTTAACAGAAGAAATAATATAATTAGCTTCTTTAAGGATAATGAACATAAAAAATGCCAGGTTCAAATGCATTTTTTTAATATGGGATTCGATAATAAAGACTGTTTTATAGAAATGCTAGAAACATATCTTAAAGTTAATAAGAGTAAATACTACTTATATACTTTCTTAGGTAAATTTCTACCTATATTAATAATACTTATATCTATAATGACCAAAAATCCTAAGTATATGTTTGGTTTTGCTATAATTTTATGGGTTAATGCATTTATAAATATGGCTGAAGCTAAAAATATCAAAGATAAAGGATTATTATACCTACGAAAAATAATCGTTGCTGCTAAAAAGTTAAAAAATCTTAATATTTCTGAACTTAAGGACTATAAATGCCAAATAACCAATATTTTAAACAATATAAAAACCATAGATAGAGGAACTAGACTTGTTGGGTTTACCACCATGTTTGAAGGTTTCTTTGAGTTCATCTCTGTACCACTTTTGTTAGAAGAAGCCGCTTACTATAAACTTAGTAGTGAACTTAAGGAGAAAAAGAATTACCTCTTAGACTTATATTACATAATTGGAGAAATTGAAGCTTTAGCATCTGTAGCAAGCTACCAAAGTGGACTTGATATACCATATACTAAACCAAAATTTTATCAGGAACTAAAGTTAAATATTTCTGAAGGAATTCATCCCCTTGTTAAAAATCCTGTTGCAAATTCCATCAATATTAATAAACATGGTATCATTCTTACAGGTACAAATATGTCTGGGAAATCAACTTTCTTAAGGATGCTCGGAATTAACATAGTATTTGCACAAAGTTTCAATTTTGTACTAGCTGAAAATTACGAAGCTAGCTTTTTCAATGTTGTATCTTCAATTAGTCCAAGCGATGATATAAATGCAGGAAAAAGCTATTACATGGCAGAGGCTGAATCTATTCTTAGAATTATAAAGGCTACTGAAAAACCTCTTCCTATTTTCTGCGCCATAGATGAAATTTTTAGAGGTACAAACCCTGTAGAAAGAATTGCTTCTTCTGCTGAAATTCTAAAATATATTAACTCTAAAAAAACAATTTCTATAGTTGCTACCCATGATAGGGAACTAGCTGATATTCTTAAAGATTACTATGATTTCTTTTATTTCAGTGAAGATGTAAATAGTAACGAAGGACTTTCCTTTGACTACAAACTGAAACAAGGAGTATCCCAAACAAAAAATGCAATAAAACTTTTAAAATATATTGGATATCCAAATGAAATCATAGAAAATTCCTTTGAAAGAGCAAAGCATATAGACGGTTTTATATAACAATAAAACATGGGAGGTCTCTAAAAAGTAACCTCCCATAAAATCTGCCTTACTTTATATTCTATGTATATACTTTAATAATTGTAAATATGTTTATCTTGTCATCTTTCTAACTAAAGTAGATGTCAAAATTCCTATCATTATAATTCCTATAAGTATTTCTATACTGCTTAGTATAACCCCCATCATATTATATGGCAATAAATCACCATATCCTACTGTAGAAAATGTAACTAAACTAAAGTGAATACAATAAATTATATTTTTTAATAGCATTTTAACAGAAAAATTACCTGCTAACCCACTAATTCCAATTACTCCGTTGGAGCAGTTTATACCAGTAATCATGTATAATAAAGCAAATATCAAAATAATAATTAAAGATAACATAAAACTTCTATAAGGCTTTTCACCATAGCCACATACTATATTGGCCACGGAAGAATAAAATTTCTTCCTACCTTTAAGCGTCCTATGAAAAGCTAATTTACTTTGATAAAAACACCTACCATATCTTCCACCTACATGATTTCTTAAATATTGTTCACCAAAATCCATGTAGCTAAAACTAATATTTAGATAATTACAATTACATATGCAATTACATGGTTCTTTATTATTACTACAGGTATTATTTTTTTTCATATTCTTATAGTTGAATTTTCCTATATAAGAACCATAATTAAGCTTAGTATAAGATTTCTCATTAATAAACTTTATATCCATGGTTCCTTCCATATCTTTTATTATGCAATCCATTAAATTACAATCATCTATAAATCTAACCTCATCATAACTATTTTTTACAAAATTACAACCTTTCATAAAGCTATTTTTAAAATCAACCTTATGTAATGAACATTCCTTTATATATAAAGATGAAAATTTACAATTATTAATGTATATTTTGTCTAAAATACAATTATTAAACTCCAAAAAATTTCTTAAATTTATCTTTCCTCTAATGAATCTACAATTTATAAACTTACAATTAATAAATATAACATTTGAAAAGCAATTATTTTCAAAATTCATATTTTTAAATTCACAATTACTATAACATACATCCTCTAAATTAATATTATTATAATCTAATTTCGTGTTCCCATTAAGTTTTAGATTTTCATAATTAAATTTTAATATTTTACCGTAATCAACGTATTTACTACATTTCACACCACAGTCACTATTCATATATACTCCCACCACAATTTTAATAGTATTATTTTATGGAAATGTATTTATTATATTCTCTAAGATAATAATAAATATATTAATAATTAATACAATGTTAAAAATATTCTATTATCTATATAATTTTCATGATATAATTATTATGTCGATATATATACTTTCTTGGGATGATTGCTTAAATACTTTATTCCAAGTCAATTAAATATATTTTAAAATCAAGTATAGATATGTTAGGTGATTTGTATGAATGATAAATATGTACTCTCCTGTCAAAGAAATAAATTTATATATGTATTAGTGAATTTAGTTTTAGGCATAGTTATGTCCTTTAACTCTATCACAGTTTTTGCTACGCCATCAAGTGATACTGATCAATCCCTTTTAAAGTATAAAGAAGTATTAATTTTATCTTCTCAAAGTGAAAATGAACTCTGGGAATCTTATCTCCTAGATAATCTCAAAACTTCACTAACTTCAAGCGACTTAAATATTCATACACGAACAGAATTCCTATCTATAACAAATGATGACAAATCCTATTTAGATAAGCAAGCTGACCTATGGTCATTAAAATATGAAAATACTAAATTTGATTTAATTGTTACTCTTGATGATGAATCTTTGAATTTTGTAGGAAATTATTACAATACTCCTATGTTTACAAATGTACCTGTGGTATATGGTGGTATTAATGATGTTAGCAAGCTGTCTTCCTATCCATTTAATAACTTTACTGGAGTAATGGAACCAGTTAATGTACGTACCCTAGTTGATTTGATTTTACATACAAATCCAAATACTTCTGAAATAAATATTTTATTGGATAATACTATAGAATCTAAGTATATAGAAAACCAAGTAAGAGATACTATTCCCTATTATACTAATGTGTTAAGATTTAATTTTATAAAAAGTGATTATATTGATGATTTATGCTATAAATTATCTCAATACCCTAGCAATACACCTTCAATAATTGTTGGTAATTTCAAAGATACTTCTAACATTATAATTTCACCCAAGAATACAACACATATTATAAAAAACTATTCCCATGGTCAATTATATACTTTTAAAGAAACTTATGTTGGAAATGGAGCTATCGGTGGACATATATTATTTGCAAAAAATCACAGTAAAATCATTTATGAAACTGCTATTCGTGTACTAAATGGTACAAAACCAAAGGATATTCCAAGTATATACGATCCTGGTAGTACCTTGTTATTTGATGCATCGGAAGTAACAACAAAAAATATATCTCGTTCTTCTCTTCCCGAGAATGTTGTATTTATAAATGATAGTTGGATAAATAAAGGCGTATCTCTAGGTATAGTATTTCTTTTACTTCTAATTTTGCTAGTATGTATGATAATGTTAGCTATTCAAACAATCCAAAAAACAAATAATGCTAAAAATATGATTGTTGCAAAGAAAAGATATGATGAACTTCTGATAAGTGATAAAATTAAAACTGAATTTTTAGCTAACTTTTCTCATGAAATACGTACTTTACTTAATGTTATACTATCCGGGCTACAACTTTTAGATATATACAAAGATAACGGCAAACTTACTTTTGCTAATAAAGATGATGAAGTTAAACTAATATATATACGTCAAAATGGATTTCGACTACTTAAGCTTATAAATAATCTAATTGATATGACGAAAATTGATTCTGGATTTTATCATGTAGAATTTGAAGTTAAAAATATAGTAGAAGTAGTAGAAGATATCACTATGTCTGTACTTGAATATGCATCTGCCAGAGGAATTTCTATAGTATTTGATACTAATGAAGAAGAAGTTTATATGCCACTAGATTCTGAAAAACTAGATAGAATTATATTAAATCTTCTTTCAAATGCTATTAAATTTACCCCTAAAGGAGGATGTATATACGTAACTTTAAAATGTTTAAAACAATCCATATCTGTTTCAGTAAAGGATACTGGAATTGGAATTCCTAAAGATAAGCAAAGAAGCATCTTTGAAAGATTTACTCAAGTAAAAAATGAAAAATCTAAAAGTAAAGAGGGTAGTGGTATAGGTCTCTCCTTGGTAAAATCTCTAGTAGAACTTTTAGATGGTTCCATTATTCTTAAAAGTGAACCAAACAAAGGTTGTGAATTTATATTTACCCTTCCTATAAAGGAAGTTGATAGGGCCACTTTAGATGTGGAAAATCATATATCACAAAACATTACTAATAATAGCGAGAAACTCATGGTAGAATTCTCTGACATAGACTCTAATATAAACATATAATAATATCATAGATTAAAAAACTCAGTTAACGTAATTATCATTACATTAACTGAGTTTATTTAATTTGAATAATATTTCAAATTACCTTACTCTATTTATAACATCTTGTACTGCAGAAGGATTTATTCCTCCTCCTATCTCGTATACTAAGGATGCTTGTTTTGTACTTAAAACCTGTTTTTGATTGTTACTTAGTTCAGTGTCTACAAGCACTATAGGTGTCTTTAATTTTGCTGCTAATGGACCAGATGTTAATGCATCTGCTAATACTAATCCCTTAGTAACACTAATACCAGATTGACCTGAGTTAGTATAAAACTTTTTAATCACAGCTGCATTTGTATCATATCTATTATTACCTGCAACTCTATTTCCACTTACATCTGAAGATGTTATAGAATTCATTTGTGATATTACAGCTTTAGTTATATTGGTTGTTCCTCCAATAAAGTATGCAGTTTGAAGACTTTCACCTCTTAGCCAATCTATAGTACTCTTAGGTATAGCATTCTTTTCAGCTAAAATTATAGGAGCTTTATCCTCTCCAGCTTTTGCTGCTATAGATAGTGCATCTGCTTCTCCTAACCCATAGCATACATAAGATTTATTCACATCTACTATGGTATCTAGTTTTTTAGCTACTAAAAGTGAAGTATCAAATCTAGTAGCACCGCCTATTCTATCGATATCCAAATTAGGTTTGATTTCTTGTAATTGTTTTTTCAAACTATCTGAAAGAACTGTTTTCCCACCTATAAGTATTACTTTAGATGGATTTAATCTCTTTATTTCTGCCTTAGTTTCACTTGGTAATGAATTCTTCTCTGATAAAATTATTGGAGCTCCATAAGCCGATGCCAATGGAGTTGCTACAAGACCATCAGCATTTGCATATCCATTTACCAATAGCACAGTATTTGCACTACTCCAACCTTCTTTACTTACCTTTACTGATGTTTCATATCTATTTAAACCCTTAAGTTGTTTATGTGTAACTTTATTTAACTGTTTTAATTTTGATTGAAGTGTACTATTTTCAGATATAAATTTTGCTCTAAAATATATATTTCCATCTACTTCTGAATTAGCTCTACTATAATTTACTTGTTTTTCTATTTGATTAGATACCTCAGTTTTAGAAACATCATGTCCAATATAAAGCTTAACATTAGTGCCTTGGACTTGTTTTGCCCACCAATCTACAAGAACTCCATAGGGAGCTGCACTATTTTCAAAAGTCCAATATATTTGTGGATTTATATAATCAACCCATCCATTCTTTATCCATGCTACAGAATCACAATATATATCATAGTAGCTTTGTCCACCATTTGTAGCTGAACCGGCTGGATCACTAGATGCATTTTTCCATATTCCTCTTGGACTTACTCCAAAGGATACTGATGAGTTTATACTATTAATTTTGGCATGTACTTTCTGAATCAATGTATTGACATTAGCACGTCTCCAGTCATCTTTATTAATTCCATTACCATACTTACTGTAGCTAGTATCATCATTAAAAGATTTACTTGGATAGAAATAATCATCAAAATGAATTCCATCTACCTTGTAATTTTTCACTACTTCAGCTACAGTTTCCACTAAATAATTTACCACCTGTGGATTGCCTGGATCATAATATAATGCATTGTTATAAGCTATAGCCCAACTAGGGTTCTTCCTAGCCATATTATTTGATGCTAATGTATTTACGTCTGTACCAGAAGTTGTTATTCTATACGGATTAAACCAAGCATGAAACTCCATTCCTCTTTTATGAGTTTCTTCAATCATAAATGCTAATGGGTCATATCCTGGGTTCTTGCCTTGAGTTCCAGTAAGTATGTCAGACCAAGGATTAAGGCTAGAATTATATAGAGCATCTCCCTTAGGTCTTACTTGCACTATAACACTATTTAGTCCTGCTGCTTGCAGCTTGTCTAGTAGTGCTATATATTCTTGTTTTTGTTGGGCCACATTATTTCTAGCACCAACAGTTGGCCAATCAAGATTCCACACGGTGCTAATCCATGCGCCTCTCATCTCTTTAGTATCTGCAAAAGCAGTAGTATTCATCACTGAAAATACTAAAAAGATGCCTAGTAAACCAGTTAATATCTTTTTCATAGTTCCTCCTTTATTCTTACATACAGTTTTTATGCTTGTCCATATATTATAATTAACGACCTTACGCCATTAATGTTTATATTACTACCTAAAATGTAACATATAATTCATATATAGTAAATCTATGAGTATATTTAATATTATACTTTATGAAAAATATCACCTCTTAATTTNNAAATTAAGAGGTGATATTTTTATTTTATTTTAAAAGAACTTTTTAAAGATACTATTCTATTAAATACAGGTTTATCCTCTGTAGAATATTTGGAATCTACATTAAAATATCCATGCCTGAAGAACTGGAAGCTCTCACCTGATTTTACACCCTTCATATTATCTTCAACATAACCTTGTAATACTTCTAAAGAGTTTTGATTAACACATTCTAGGAAAGTTTTATTTTCATCAATTTCTTCATCCTTTATTAAAGGCTCATATAGTCTAAATTCTGATGGTATAGCAGAGCTAGCATCTACCCAATGTATTGTACCCTTGACTTTTCTACCTGTAAATCCTGTTCCACTCTTAGTTTCCTTGTCATAAGTACAATGAATCTCAACAACTTTTCCAGACTCATCTTTTATAAAATCATTACACTTTATAAAGTATGCTCCCTTAAGTCTAACTTCATTTCCTGGGAATAATCTGAAGTACTTTTTAGGTGGCTCTTCCATAAAATCTTCTTCTTCAATATATATTTCCTTAGAGAATTGTACCATCCTTTTACCCATAGATGGGTCGTCTTGATTATTTTCAATCTCTAACATTTCAACTTCACCCTCTGGGTAGTTTGTTATAACCACCTTTAAAGGCCTGATAACTCCCATGGTTCTTAGTGCTTTAGCACTTAAATCTTCTCTAATAAAATGTTCTAATAATTGTTCATCTACAGTACTATCATTTTTTGCTACTCCTATTTCTCTACAGAAGTTTCTTATAGACTCAGGAGTATAACCACGTCTTCTTAATCCAGCTATAGTTGGCATTCTTGGATCATCCCATCCATCAGCAATACCTTCATCTACCAAAGCTTTAAGTTTTCTTTTACTCATTACTGTATTAGTAATATTTAGTCTTGCAAATTCTATTTGTCTTGGTGTACTTTCCATTTCACATGCTTCTACTACCCAATCATAAAGTGGTCTATGATCCTCAAATTCTAAAGTACAGATTGAGTGAGTTATGCCTTCAATTGCATCTTCTAGTGGATGCGCAAAATCATACATTGGATATACACACCATTTATCTCCTGTATTGTGATGAGCTGTATGAGATATACGATAGATTATAGGATCCCTCATATTTATATTAGGAGAGCTCATATCAATTTTAGCTCTTAAAACCTTCTCACCATCCTTAAACTCACCTTTTCTCATACGATCAAACAAGTCTAAGTTTTCTTCAACAGTTCTATTTCTGTAAGGACTTTCTTTTCCTGGTTCTTTTAAACTACCTCTATATTCTCTTATTTCATCAGGAGTTAAATCACATACAAAGGCTAATTCTTTTTTAATTAAGAGTACTGCCCTATTATACATTTCCTCAAAATAATCTGATGCAAAGTACAAATCATCCCAGTTAAATCCAAGCCATTTTATATCTTCTTTTATAGATTCAACATATTCAGTATCCTCTTTAGTAGGATTTGTATCGTCAAATCTTAAGTTTGTCTTTCCATTAAACTCATCTGCTAACTCAAAGTTTAAAACTATAGATTTTGCATGTCCTATATGTAAATATCCATTTGGTTCTGGTGGAAAACGAGTAATTATATTGTCATGTTTCTTGCTCTGTAAGTCATCCACCACTATTCTTTTAATAAAATTTGAAGATGTATTTCCTATATTTTCTCCCATAATAATCACTTCCTCTTATTATATTTTATTCAGGTTATTATCAAATAATTTAATAATATAATGGCATTAATATACCTTCATTATCGAAACATAATTCATATTATCAATAAATTATCTAATTATTTTGACTTACACAACCTTAAATATATCATAATTTGCACTTTTTTTCTATTATCTTTAAAATTATAGTGCAATAACTTCTATTTTAAACTATAACCTATTATTCCTTATTGCAACTAGGCTTATACCTATACAAGTAAAGAAGAAAGTGATTCTTTATACATTACATATTGAAGATGTAATGCTCTAGTTAAAGCTACATATAGCAACTTTTTATCTAATACTTCATTCCTATACATATCTTCATCACAATTATAAACAATTGTTGCATCAAACTCTAACCCCTTGGTCATATAGCTAGGTATAATTAAACTATCTATATCTAATTTACTTTGACCCTCTTCTATCAGTTCCCATTTATATTTGGACTCCTTCTTAAGCCTTTTATGTAATTCCTTACACTCAGTATAAGTTTTGCAAATTATAGCTACAGTTTTTTTATTCTTACTATATATTTCTTCTAATAAAGAATCAATAACTCTTATTTCTTCATCTTCTTTAGCATTAATAACTCTAGGTTCATCTCCATGTCTTAATATAGGAAGAGCTGGTTTTATATTTAACTCTTGCTTTTCTAATACCCTGTTTGCAAACTCTATTATTTCTACTGTAGACCTATAGCTTTGGGATAAAGTTATATAAGTGGCATCTTCGCTAAATACCTTTTCTATTAAACTTTCCCATGAATTAATTCCTTTATAATTATAGATTCCTTGCCCTAAATCCCCTACTATAGTCATGGAGTTATTCTTCGATATTTCTTTCAATACATTAAATTGCATAAGACTATAATCTTGTGCTTCATCAATGACAGTATGAATATAATTCTCTCCCACTACCCCTTCTAACTTCAATTGTAAGTAAGTTAATGCCGTTAAATCATCGCAGTCTATATTTTTAGTAGCAATATTATTATTTATTTCATCTCTCATATAGTCAGCTAACTTTTTAGGTAAGCAATTATCTGTTACAGATGAAAATACTTCTTCATCATTATAAAGATTTATATAACTATCTACTACACTTATCTTCTTCCAATTACCAAAGAACTCCTTTAATGCCTTACTACCTTTAGTTTTTAGTCCTGCTATAAGCTCATCTCGTTCATCATAGGTTTTAATTNNTTATATCTTTTATCTTAAAAAAGTATATATTTTCTATCTTTTCTTTAATTTCTTCTATTCGGTTTTTCAACTTACCTTTGAAGTATTTATTTATTTCATCTTTTCTTTTGTTAATAGGTAAATTTTCTAAATCCTTTATATATAGTCTTTTTATTTCCTTTGCTGAAAATAAAATGTATTCATCTACTAATATATCCTCTACTTCAGAACTCTTTCTTTCTAAATATTTTATAAACCTATCCATAATGGTTTTATAGGTCATTGTACCTTTTATCTTGCTGGATGCAGTAATGTATTTAATTTTTTCCTTATCATTACATTCCATTATATGTGCAAGCTTTTTATCCTTAGTTATTATTTTATATTTAATGTTTAAAATTGCACTACAAAGTTCTTCAAAGGTTGACTGTTTTACATTACTAACTCCTAAGTTTGGTAAAATATCTGAAATATAGTCTAAAAATAATTGGTTTGGTGCAACTACTAGTATGTTTCTATTATTCATTTCATCTCCATAGGTATACACTAGGTAAGCTAATCTATGTAATGCTACCGTAGTCTTTCCTGACCCTGCAGAACCTTGAATAATTATTGGCTTATTTTTATAAGCTCTAATAATTTCATTTTGTTCCCTTTGAATGGTATTTACTACATCCTTCAGCTTTTTACTCATATTTTCTTCTAGATTTATCTTTAAAAACTCATCTACTAGTTCTTCTCCATCTTCTGATACTGGAACTATTAACTCATTTACTCCCTCATCAAAGATATTTACTATTTTTCCATCCTTAACTTGAAACTTTCTTTTTAATAATAGTTCTCCTTGAATTTCTCCCATGGGAGCAGTATAAGATGCTGCTCCAAAAGTTCCACTATAATATAAATTGGCAAGAGGTGCTCTCCAATCAATGACAACCTCTTCGTTTTTAACTTCATCTATAAGTCCAAACTTACCAATATAAAAACTTTCTACATCCCTTATCTTTTCCTTGAAATCAATTCTTGCAAAGTATGGATTATCTTTACTTTCATTATACTTATGCAAATCTTTATTTGCGAAGTCTTGAATATTTTGGGCTAAAATTAGTTCTGTACTAAAAGTACCCCTTGAAGATTTTTTAAGAGTTGCTACTTTCTTTTCATACTCTTCACACTTTTTCTCAGTGTTTAAAAGTTGTTTTTCTATCCATTCCTTAGTACTACTGAATTTCATTTCTTCCTTCAAAGTCTCTTCCCTATTAATTGTCATTGTTTTTCACCTCTCACTTCTTATATTTTTGAAAAAATATAGAGGAAAAACCCCTTGGATTCTTCCTCTTTGCTTATAATGTAATATTTTTTGATTAATCCTATAATTTTCTAAGAGCTTATCGCAATCATAATGAAATATTTCTTTATTTATGAGTTGCCTATATATTATACATTAAAATTTTACAAATTCATAGAAGTTTTTTAATATTTATTCATAAAACATAAAAATTTCACTTTTATAACTTTAAATTCTAATTTACTTATCTAAGCTTGAAGGTTTTAGGTGCCACCTTATAAACTACTATTAAAGCAATAATCATATAAATTACAGTGAAAATAATAATTCCTACACTAAATAAATATGAAGTAACATCAAGATTTAAGCATATATAACAACCTATATACATAAGTGAATTTATTATACTAAATAACGGACTTTTAATTTTTAACGCCGCAGTATAAGGCTGAATTACATAATATAATACTAAGTGATGGATTGAAAAGAAGCATGATAAGCATATAATACTTAAAAACATCGGTATCATTTCAAACATCATAATAAACCTACCTACAGATAATATAATACCAATTATACCCATACAAATTGCTAATGCAGGTATAACATTAAAAACAATTATCCTCTTAAGTCTTGCTCTAAAATTAGCAATTATAACATTCCCTTCCCTATAATATCCATATCTTAGTAGACTCACATCACAATTATAGAACATTGCCTTACAAATCTTTTGACTAGTACATATAGAGTACATTATGAATATCCATAGTGGCGCTTTTTTATATAAAATCTTTATAACATCTTCTCTAACCTCTGGCTTCCATAATACAAACCCAATGATAGCTAAAGATATAATTATAATTGCTATAACTATATTTCTTGTAGCTCTAGACAGCAACTTCCTATGTCTCCTGAAAAATATGGCATTTAAATATTCATATCCTTTTTTACTCTCATATATATTAGAGTTTAACTCTTCACTTTTCATCTTTTTTTCATCTATTTTTACATCTGCAAAGGTAGCTTCAGCCATTATATTTTCACCGTTAAAGGCCATAGCCTTAGTACATATAATTTTATCAATCTCTTTAAACTTTTTATATCTAAATATATATGTAAGTGATATTCCTGATAAAATTATTAATAGTGCTAGAACTCTATAATCATACAGCCAGTTACCAATGCTTATATTAATCTTCAAGAATGGAAGTAGATAAGCTAACACCATACCTAAAGCTATAATTATTACATTATATATAGCCTTAGAAGTAAGTAATATTTTAAACTTATCATATATAAATAAGTGTATTAATTCTCCTATAAATCTAATTGCAATAAATTCTATGGATAAAATCATTCCTTTTAAAGGCGAAAATACTATAATCATTATAGGAATAAAATATATAAAATCTAGTATTCTCTTATATACTATTTGTCCAATAAAGTATTTTCTAGAATCAACCCTCATTAATCTAATCATATTAAATGATTTTGGTATATCAGAAAGCACAATAGTATCTTCAAGAGGTCCAAGTATAAAACTTAAGAAAAAGAATATCTGAACTGCAATATCCTTTGTGTTCCCAATATCCTTTGAAAAGTACATGGCTGGAATTAGCACCATCACCCCTATATAGAGGGCTTTTCTAATAAATCCAAATAAAAAAGACAATATTTCAAATATAATTCCAAGAATCATTTTAATATCTGTTTTTCCATAAAGATTTTCCGGGATTTTCTTTCCTATTATAGGAATCTTCTTAATGAAGTATATAAATGTATTTGCTCTCTTTGCAAAAGCAAATTTATATGTATTAGTAAAAGTTCTAATCATTACTTTCCTCCCTCAAGATTTCCATAATACGTTCTTCAAACTCTCCACTTCTCAATATATCATTTGGGACTTGCTCTAATATACCATTATTCAGTACTACAATTTCATCACATAAATCCGTAGCAAGTTGTAATATATGAGTTGAAAATATAATTATATGGTCACTTTTTATTTTCTTTAATAAATTCTTAATCTCTAAGGCTACAATTACATCAAAAGAGCTCAATGGTTCATCTAACAAAATTACTGGTGGTCTTGATATTAAAAAGCATAACATTTGAATCTTATTTTTCATTCCATGAGAATAACCTTTTATTAATCTATGACTATCTTCTTTAGATATTTTGATAATATCTAAATATTCTTCTATAGTTTTTAAATCTTTAATTTTATTCTTGTTTATATCAATGTAAAACTTAATAAACTCATATCCAGTTAAAAATTCCGGTAGTACTGGGTCTGCAAAAACAAATCCTATATTAGAATAATCTAACTCCCCTTCATTACCCAATCCATTCTCTAAAATAACCTCCCCTGAATCTTTGCTTAGCTCTCCACTTATACAATTAAATAAAGTAGTTTTGCCTGCACCATTTCTTCCTAATAGGCCATATATCTTTCCTTTTTCAAAAGTAAAAGATGCTCCTTTTAACACCACTTTATTTTCAAAACTTTTTTGTATATCCTTTAATATTAACTCCACTTTTCTCCCCCTAATCTTCTCAAACCCGCATGGGCAGAACAACTATTTAAATAGGAATTTTTTTCATATATCCTATCAACTATTAAATCACATATTTTACAAATTATCTATTTAAAATTGCACCTTATTATGAAATAATAGGATGAGGTTATTCTTATATTATCATTTTTAAGTAATTGCTTAGAATCAAGAATAAATCTAACTAAGCTCATTTATGAACACATTATTTTACTTTTTAAGGAGTTGTATTTAATGGAAAACATTGAGAAATTTCGAAACTTTATGAAATCTAGCTTTTCAACAGAAGAGGATGAAGGGGAATATGAGTTATCTGATCAACAAAAAAAATTACCTCAACCACCTTTACAAAAACCTTATGATGAAAATGAAAAAACTATAGACTTACCTGAGGTAACAGATAAAATTTTAGTTAGATCTAATATATTAGACATTATAAATCAAAGAGAAAGTCATCGTAAATTTACTGATAATAATCTAAGTTTGGAGGAACTATCCTTTCTTCTTTGGTGTACACAAGGTGTAAAAAAAGTTACTGCTAATAACTATGCAACCCTAAGAACTGTACCTTCTGGTGGCGCTCGTCACCCCTTTGAGACATACTTAGTAATAAATCACATTAAGGGCATTAAGAAGGGCTTATACAGATACCTTCCCTTAAGCCATAAATTACTTCTTATATTAGAAGATTCTACTTTATCATCTCAACTTTCTGATATAGCTTGTAAACAAACCTTTGTTGGTGATAGTGCCGTAACATTTATATGGAGTTGTATTCCCTATAGAGGCGAATGGAGATATCTAGATGCTGCCCATAAAGTTATGCTACTTGATGCAGGTCATGTATGTCAAACCTTTTATCTTGCTTGCAAAGCCATAGATTGTGGTACTTGTGCTGTAGGAGCTTATGACCAAAAACTTATAGATAAATTTCTTGGATTAGATGGCGAAAATGAATTTGTAGTCTATGTAGCTCCAGTTGGTAAAGTAAGTAAATAATTTGCCAATAGTATGCCATATTTAACAAAATCTAAAGGATAGCTTAAGTAAAATTTAAGGTGTCCTTTTTATATAAATTAATCATAATTATTAATCATAATTGACATTTATAAGGTGGCATTAATACTTTCTTTCTACATATAAAATGTATCACAATTTAGTATATTAAAATAATTCTATATTTTCTTTTAATATATTCAAAGATATTTAAATAAAATTCAACTTATATTTGACATAAAATTATTATGATGATAACATTTATTAGTACTAATAAGATTTAAACTTTATTTAAATACATATTTATTACTATTTTAATTTAAAATGGCTAATTTTTCTGCTTGATATATCATAATATTTTTTGTATCATATACAAGGTTAATACATAGGACAAATCCAATTGAAGTATAGGTTAAACCCTTCACTTCAATTGTTAAATAAAATTAAATAAGAATATATAGGGGGACTTTATTATGAACTATCTTATCTATGTTTGTATAGTTGCTGGATTGCTTGCTTTAATCTCTGCCTTTTTACTACTATTAAAAATTAATAAAAGTAGTGAAGGTACAGATAAAATGAAAGAAATCGCTTCAGCTATAAGTGAAGGTTCTGCTGCTTTCTTAAAGGCAGAGTACAAAGTATTAATCATTTTCTGTGCAATTATTTTTGTATTAATTGGTGTAGGAATAGGTAGCTGGGTTACAGCTGTTTGCTTCTTAGTTGGAGCATTATTCTCAACTCTAGCAGGTTATGTTGGTATGCATACAGCTACTAAAGCTAATGTAAGAACTGCTGAAGGTGCTAGAACATCTGGTATGAGTAAGGCACTGTCAATTGCATTCTCAGGTGGAGCTGTTATGGGTCTGTGTGTTGTAGGTCTTGGCCTACTAGGCGTAAGCGTAGTTTACTTTTTTACAAATAATATAGAAGTACTTACTGGATTTAGTTTAGGAGCTTCTACTCTAGCTCTTTTTGGACGTGTTGGTGGCGGAATATATACTAAAGCTGCAGACGTTGGAGCTGACCTTGTTGGTAAGGTTGAAGCTGGTATACCTGAAGATGACCCACGTAACCCAGCAGTAATTGCTGATAACGTTGGTGATAATGTTGGTGATGTTGCTGGTATGGGTGCAGACTTATTTGAATCATATGTTGGTTCTATCATATCTGCTATTACACTAGGCGTAGTTGCTTTTCAAGTAAAGGGAGCTCTTTTCCCACTTATAATATCTGCAGTAGGAATTTTCTGTTCTATAATAGGTATTGTGCTTGTAAATAATAGTAAAAGCCAAAATCCACATAAAGCTTTAAATAGCGGAACTTACTTAGCTAGTATATTAGTTGTTATATCTTCTGCTATACTTAGTAAAAAATTCTTTGGAGATTTCTTACCATTCTTCGCAATAATTTCTGGAATTATAGTTGGTTTATTAACTGGTAAGTTAACAGAAGTATACACTTCAAGTGATTATAAATCAGTAAAGAAAATTGCTGAACAATCTGAAACTGGTTCTGCAACAACAATAATATCTGGACTTGCTGTTGGAATGGAATCTACAGCTTTTCCTATAATATTAATTGCTATTGCTATACTCGTTGCTTATTCATTCGCTGGATTATACGGTATTGCTCTTGCAGCCGTTGGAATGCTTTCAACTACTGGTATAACTGTTGCAGTTGATGCTTACGGTCCAATTGCTGATAATGCTGGTGGTATTGCAGAAATGGCAGGACTTGATTCATCAGTTCGTAAGATTACAGATAAATTAGACTCTGTAGGTAATACTACTGCTGCTATGGGTAAAGGATTTGCTATTGGTTCTGCAGCTCTTACTGCATTAGCATTATTTGCTTCTTACTCTCAAGCTGTTGGATTAACTACTATCGATTGCTTAAATCCTAAAGTAATTGTTGGTTTATTAATTGGAGGTATGCTTCCATTCTTATTCTCAGCATTTACAATGCAGTCAGTTGGTAAAACTGCTAACAAAATGATTGTTGAAGTTCGTAATCAATTTAAAAACATTCCTGGTATCTTAGAAGGTACAGGAAAACCTGATTATAAAAGATGTGTTGAAATTTCAACAGCTGCAGCATTAAAAGAAATGATGCTTCCTGGAGTTATGGCTGTAGCTATGCCACTAGTAATTGGTATATTACTTGGTACAGAAGCTTTAGGTGGACTTCTAGTAGGAGCTCTTGTTTCTGGAGTTATGCTTGCTATCTTCATGTCTAACTCTGGTGGTGCATGGGATAACGCTAAGAAGTACATTGAAGAAGGTACTCACGGTGGTAAAGGTAGCGATGCTCATAAAGCTGCTGTTGTTGGAGATACTGTTGGTGATCCATTCAAGGATACATCAGGTCCATCAATCAACATATTAATAAAACTTATGACAATTGTTTCTTTAGTATTTGCTTCACTATTTGTTTCAATAGGTGGCCTTTTATAGAGATCTAATTATAAGTTAAAATATTAAACCTCTTATTTTAGAATTATAATTCTAAAATAAGAGGTTTTTTAATTTAATACCTTGATTTCTAATCTAAAAATTCTCCATCATATTCTTCTAAGAAAGAATGTTTTTCTCCATCCTTTTGCCAACCTAAAATTGCATCCATATTCACATTTTCAGCAGACTTAAATATAGATTTATCCACATCTTTAAAATTCTTTTTCATTTCTTTTATCATATCCTTTATTTCATGTCTCTTGTTACCAATCTTCTTTGCTGCTACCATGCATGCACAGTTAAGAGGCCATATACCACTACTTTGTATAAAGTTTTCTATGTAGCTTTCCTCAACATAATAAAGAGGACGTATAAGCTCTAATCCTTTAAAGTTGGTTGCTTTAAGTTTGGGAAGCATAGTTTTAAAAGTTCCTCCATAAAGCACATTAAGCATTGTAGTTTCAATAACATCATTAAAGTGATGTCCTAATGCTAGCTTATTACATCCAAGCCTTTCAGCTTCAGAATATAATGCCCCCCTTCTCATCCTAGCACACATATAACAAGGATAATCCTTTGCTATCTCATCAATAATGTCAAATATTTTTGAATCAAAAGTATGTATTGGTATATTTAAATAATTACAATTATCCAATAAAAGTTCTTTAATTTGTGGATGATATCCTGGATCCATAGCAATAAACTCTAATTCAAAATTTACTTGACCATGACGTTTTAACTCTTGAAATAACTTAGCCATTATTATACTATCCTTACCTCCAGATATTCCAACAGCTATCTTATCTCCTTCTTCTACTAGGTTGTATTCTCTAATAGCCTTAATAAACTTAGACCATACTGACTTTCTATATTTTTTAATTAAACTTCTTTCTATTTCTTCTAATGGCTTTCTCTCATTAAAAGGGACTAATATTTCACAACCTTCTCCTGCTACACCACTCATTTATTTCACCTCGTATATTTTTTAATATATGTACTTTACATAATTCTAATATTAAGTTTATATCTTTACACTATAAACTTACTTTGATATTATAGCACCTTTATAAATTTTTGTCATACCACCATTTGTTCTTCCCTTCATTGCTCTATTAAAAATTACAGTGATAAAATATACTATTTGTAACTACTTTAAGAACTATAGAATACTATAAATAGATAAACACTTTCTGGAGATGTAAGTTTTTTATGGATAATGTAAGTTCATTTAAAGATGCCTATCTAAGTGAAGATTATGTGACTCTATTCATTTTATCTACAAAAGATCTTGTTAATATTCTCAAAGATGTAGACTATGCTTATGCTTATAAGCTATCTGATACAATATACTATGTTTCCGTTATAGCTAGGGAGTACCGTCCTTTTGTTCGTAAATTCAGAGAAATATTTAGAGTAGATGTTAGCTATCCCTATACTTTATCATCTATAGACCTAATACAGTCTTCTTCTATAGCTCCTTTCCACGGAGACACCTTCTTGAATCTTAAAGGTAAAAATACCATAGCTGCAATTATAGACACAGGTATAGACTATTTAAATCCTCAATTTCAAAATGATGATGGAACTACAAGAATTATAGGTATATGGGATCAAACCATTGAAAATAATAAAATAAATGATGATCCTGCAGCATTTTTCGGTACCTTTTACGCTAGGGAAGAAATTAATAAAGCCATTGAATCTTTTAATAAGGGGGAAAATCCTTATAATATAGTTCCTTCAAGGGATGTTATAGGACATGGTACAAATATGGCTGGTTTGGTTGGAGCTAAGGGCTTAAATGGAGTAACAGGTAGTGCCCCTGAATGTGACTTCCTAATAGTAAAACTTAAAGAAGCTAAAACCAGTAATCTTAGATTAATTGGTGTCAATGACAGAAAAAACATACCTATCTACGAAGGTCTTGATATACTTCTTGCAATGTTATTCGTTATGAATTATAAAGATTCTAATTCCTTAACACCAATAAGTATTTTATTATCTACAGGAACTAATTGGGGTGGCCATGAAGGACTAACCTCTATTGAGCAAGATATTGATTATTTTTCTTCTAGGAAAGGTCTTATTTTTGTAACCAGTTGTGGAAATCAGGGCGCTAATGCTACCCATTCTGAGGGAAGGTTCCTTAAAAGCAATTCCCAGGATATTGTAGAATTTATTGTAGGTCCAAAAGAAAGCAATCTATCTGTCATGCTTTGGATTCAAAGACCAGATAAAATATCCATATCTGTAGTTTCTCCTGGTGGTGAAGTTTCACAACCTATACAACCTAAATTAGTAGCTACAGAATTTGAAGAGATTATTTCTGTGGTTGAAGATAGCACAATTAGTATTCTATTTTTAAGTTCAGAATTTACAACTGGAAATGAAGTTGTATATATCGCAATTAAAAATCCTAAAGAAGGTCTTTGGCAATTAAGACTTAAAGGTGATTTTATAATAAATGGTAAATATGATGTGTGGCTTCCCCAAAGACCTTTAATAGAACCAACTACTAGAATAATAAGCTCTACACCTTATAATACAATAGAAATTCCAGGCAATGCAAAAAAAGCTATAACTACCGCTTTCTATAATCAAAATAACAATACAGTGGTTGTAGATTCTGGTCGTGGTTATACTGCTGATAATAGAATTAAACCAAATTTAGCTACAGGTGGTATAATGGCATTAACTACTGGTTTAAACAATGAGAATGCTGTAATTTCTGGTAGTTCCGTGGCTGGAGCAGTATTATGTGGTGCTACCCTACTTATGCTTGAGTGGGGTATTATACTAGGAAATGATTCCAATATGTATGGTCCTACTATTATTTCTTATTTAACTAGGGGAACTAATAGAAGAGCTGGAGATTTATATCCAAATCCTGAATGGGGCTACGGTATGCTTAATCTTCAAGGTTCCTTCGAACATCTAAGGTCAACCTCATTATTTAGAAAGTACAATAAGTGTAATAGTAAAACAATAAATCATCTACCTTCTATATTTTCTATAAACATGCCTAAGGAACTATATAGAAGAATAGATGATACTATGGATATGGAGGAATAATATATGAATCTATCAGATTTAAGAGAAATAACTACACAAATAGATGATACATCCCAATATAATAGTTATATTGTTTATTATACCGGTGATATAATTACTCCTATTAGTACTATTCCTCAAGCTACAGTTATAATCCTAAATCCATATATGGCAGTTATATTCATTAAAATTGGATATGAAGATTTAATAGTTGATATTCACAATATTAATATAATCAAACCTGATAATTACTTTATGCTTTCTCAAATATCACCTTTGCAGTCTTCTAACATAATACCATTTTCTGAAGGTATCCCCATGGAGTTAACTGGTACAGGAGTCATTGTTGGCACCATTGATACCGGCATAGATTACTTAAATAAAGAATTTACTAGAGAAGATGGGTCCTCTAGGATATTATCTATTTGGGATCAAACAAATAATGACGGCCCTAGTCCACCTAATATTAATTACGGTACTGTATATTCACAAGAACAAATTAATGCAGCTATTTCTCTTAAAGCTGATGGTGGTGATCCATATTCTATAGTTCCTGAAATTGATACTGATGGTCATGGTACTCAATGCGCAGGTATAATTGGTGCTAGAGGTTATAGTGAAGTTAAAGGTGTTGCTCCTAACTGTGATTTTATATGTGTAAAATTAAGACCTTGGAGAAAAATAGGTGATGCTATGAATTCTTCCCAAAATGGTACTCCAGTTTATCGTAATTGTGATATAGCTACAGCTATGCTTTATCTTATACAACAGCATTATATCTCTGAACTTCCTATGGTGATATTTTTGCCAGTTAGTGGTAACTTAGGCTCTCATAATGGTACTAATGTTATTGAGGAACTCATAGACTACTATTCTTTTAGTAATAAGGTATCTTTTGCTTTAGGCACTGGTAACCAAGGCAATTCTGGAACCCATGCCTCTGGTTATATAAATAACACGGGAGAAACTGCCTCTATTAAATTTTCCGTAGCACCAAATCAAGGAGAATTTCACTTAGGCATATGGTGTTCCTATCCCGATAAAATTTCTTTAGGCATAACTTCTCCTAGTGGTCAAGTAATTTCAAGGATTCCTGTAAAGCTTGGAAAAAAAGCATTTCTTAAATTTTTGTATGAAAAAAATACTGCTATTTTAACCTATTACTTCCCTGAAACCATATCTGGTAACGAATTAATTTACTTGGAATTTCCTGATATTGCCCCTGGCATATGGACTTTAAATTTATACGGTGATTATATAGTTAATGGCTTATATAATATTTGGATTTATCCAAAGCCTATATCCAAACCTGGAACTGAACTATTAAATCCTGACAACTTTACAACTCTTACAATTCCATCTACTAGCAATTTAGCTATTACCACTGGATTTTATAATCAAAATACTAATGATATAGATTTAAATTCTGGCATTGGATTTACAGCAAATAATAAAATTAAACCTGACCTAGTTTGTGGTGGTGTAAATGTGTTAACTACCTCCCTAAATAATACTACTACAACTGTATCCGGCTCTAGCATCGCTACTGCAGTATTGGCTGGAGCAATATCCTTAATTTATCAATGGGGAGTAACAAATGGTAATTTCAATATGTTATCCTCTGAAAATATTAAAACCTTACTAATTAGAGGAACAAAAAAGAGACCTAATGAAGCATATCCTAATGAATTTTGGGGTTATGGAATTCTTGATATCCGTGGAACCTTCGATGCTATTAGAGGTATCTATTCTCATCCAGATTTATTAGCAATACCTATAACTTTAGGAGATATTAGCTTCTCTAGATATTACAATGATAATATTGAGACATATATCCCTTATGATTTATTTAGAGGACTAAACCCTTCCAGGGTTTTTTATTCTAATTGTAACTACTTTACATCGTTTAGAATAATATAGATAGATAAGCAAGTTTTAGGAGATGTAAGTTTATTAATGAATAATTTAAATACATCTAGACAAATTGATTCATGTAAAGAAGCCTATCTTAGTGAAGATTATGTAAGCCTATTTGTTCAATATGATAGGGATCTTGTTAGCATACTTAATGATATAGATTATGCCTGTGCCTTTAAAGTTTCTGAAATAGATTATATTGTAGTGGTTCGTGCCAATAGTTATATGGACTTTATTACCAGGTATTCAGGAATAACAGATAATCTAATTATAGATGTTAGCTTTCCATATACACTTACAGCTATCCAACCAGTAGATGCTGCTAACATAACACAATTTCATGGAGAAACTTTTTTAAATCTTACAGGAGATGGCACAATAGCTGCAATTATTGATACTGGTATAGATTACTTAAACCCACAATTTCAATATCCAAATGGAAATACAAGAATTGCGGCAATATGGGATCAAACTATTGAAAGTGACATAAATACTAATGATGATATAGCCTTTTTTGGTACAATTTATAGCCGTGATGATATAAATAGAGCTATCCAAGCTTCTACTGAAGGTGGTAATCCCTATGACATAGTCCCTTCAAGAGATGAAATAGGCCATGGTACAAATATGGCTGGTTTAGTTGGTGCAAGGGGTCTAAATGGCATAGTAGGAAGTGCTCCTGAATGTGAATTTATAATTGTTAAGCTGAAGGAAGCAAAAAACAGCAATCTTAAGTTAGTAGGAATTAACAATAGAAGAAGCACTCCAATTTTTGAAGGTATTGATATTNNCAGGAACAAATTGGGGTGGACACGAAGGTTTATCATCCATAGAACAAGATATTGATTTCTTCTCATCGCGAAGGGGGCTTGTATTCGTTACTAATACTGGGAATCAAGGTTCTAGTTTAACTCATGCCTATGGTAGATTTTCAAAGACCAATTCCTTAGAAATTATAGAATTTATTGTAGGGCTAAATGAAGATAATTTAGTTCTTATGCTATGGCTTCAAAGACCTGATAAAATATCTATATCTATAGTTTCTCCTAATGGTGAAATTGCGGAACCTATACAACCTCAACTAGTAGGCTATAAGTTTGAGCAAGTCACTCTTATC
>NZ_DHYX01000055.1:91312-101971 GCF_002414285.1 Clostridium sp. UBA5119
CCCAAAGCTGGACTTTGGCAACTGAGACTCAGAGGGGATTATATAGTTAACGGGCAATATAATATGTGGCTACCCCAAAGACCTCTTATACAGTTGACCACTAGAGTAATTAATCCTAATCCATACACAACTTTACAAGCTCCTGCAAATGCTAGAAAAGCCATAACAACATCTTTCTACGATCAAAATAATAATACTATAGCCGTAGAATCTGGTAGAGGCTTTACTGCAGATAATAGAATTAAACCTAACTTAACTACTGGTGGTGTTATGGCATTAACTACAGGATTAAATAATGAAACTAATATAATTTCTGGTGGTTCTGTAGCTGGAGCTGTACTTTGTGGCGCTACCCTTCTTATCCTAGAATGGGGCATAATTCTTGGTAATGATCCCAATATATATGGACCTTCTATTATTTCTTATTTAACTCGAGGAACTAGTAAAAGATCTGGTGATATATACCCAAATCCTCAATGGGGTTATGGTATGCTAAATCTTCTTGGTTCCTTCGAAAATCTTAGATCATCAAGTCTATCTAGGAACTATAGCGTTAATAATTCTTACTATGAAAAACATTTGCCACTTAATTCGTCTATAAAAATGCCTATTGAATTATATACACGAATAGATGATATCTATAAGGAGGATTAATCCATGAATCTAAAAGATTTAAGAGAAGTAACTCAACAATTAGATGACCCTTTACAGTACAATAGCTTTATAATTTACTATACTGGTAATATAGTAGCCTCTATTGCTGAAATACCCCAGGCTAGTGTTATAATACTAACCCCATACATGGCTGTTATATTTGTAGAAATTGGATACGAAGACTTAATTGTATCTCTACCTACTATTAATATAATTGAGCCACCTAATGATTTTATACTTACGCAACTGTCCCCCTTAGAAACTTCTAACATAGTTCAATTCTCTGAAGGTAATCCTATAGATTTAACAGGAACTGGTGTAATTGTAGGTACTATTGATACGGGTATAGATTACTTAAATGTAGAGTTTACCAGAGAAGACGATACCTCTAGGATATTATCTATTTGGGATCAAACTGATACTACTGGACTTGCACCATCTGGTATCGGCTATGGTAGTGAGTATTCACAAGCACAAATAAATGAAGCTATTTCCCTAAACAAATCAGGTGGTAATCCTTATTCTATAGTTCCACAAATAGATACTAATGGCCATGGAACTAAATGTGCAGGTATAATTGGTGCTAGAGGATATGGAGATATAAAAGGAGCAGCTCCAAACTGTGATTTTATATCTGTTAAACTAAGACCTATAAGGGAGATAGCAGATACGCTAGACCCGTCAGCTCCTGGCACTCCAGTTTATCGTAATACAGATATAGCTACAGCTATGGTTTATCTTTTACGTCAACGTTCTATATACCTACGACCTATGGTTATATTTCTACCTGTTAGCAGCAACCTAGGTGCTCATGATGGCACTAATGCTCTAGAGGAACTTATTGATTACTATTCTTTTTCTACTACAGTAACCTTTGCTTTAGGCACAGGTAATCAAGGTGGTTCTGAAACTCATGCTTCTGGATATATATCTAATACTGGAGAAACTCAACCTGTCGAATTTTCAGTAGATCCAAATCAAGGTGATTTAAATATAGCTATATGGTGTGCCTACCCAGACAAAATGTCTTTGGGTTTAACTTCTCCTAGTGGACAGGTAATTCCCAGAATTCCTGTAAAGATTGGTCAAAGTGCAAACATTAGTTTTTTATATGAAAATACTACTACTAGAATAGTTTACTATTTCCCTGAAATTGTATCCGGTAATCAGCTAATTTTTTTAACTTTTTCAAACATCGCTCCAGGTGTATGGAATATAAGTTTATATGGAGATTATATAGTAAATGGTTTATTTAATGTTTGGATTGATCAAAGACCTTTATCCAAGCTTGGTACAGCACTACTAAATCCAGATAACTTTACAACTCTCACTATACCTTCAACTAGTAATTTAGCTATTACTACTGCATTTTATAACCAAAATACTAATACTATAGGCTCAAATTCTGGAGTTGGATTTACCTCAAATAATAAAATAAAACCTGAAATAACCTGTGGAGGAATAAATGTATTAACTACTGGATTAAATAACACCATAGCTACTATATCAGGTTCTAGTGCTGCCACAGCAGTACTTGCTGGTGCTATAGCTCTTTTTTATCAATGGAGTATAACTGAAGGAAATATTCCTATATTGTCTTCTGAAAGCATAAAAACTTTTTTAATAAGAGGAACTCGAAAAAGACCTAACGAGGTCTATCCCAATGAATTTTGGGGCTATGGTATTCTGGATATGCGAGGAGTCTTTGATGCTATCAGGGGAATTTACTCTCAACAAGGTCAGCTAGCACCACTTATAAGTCCAACTTCACAACCTGCTAATCTTTCTAGGAAATTTGATGATAATGTAGAAACTTCACTACCAGTAAGTCTATTGAATAGATTAAAGTATAATGAGTAGGCTTAAATTGATAATATACTTAGTGTCCATCACTTTTTATTTCCCAGTGAATAACAAATGTTAGTATAGCTCTAAGTAATATTATTGCAGCTAATATGTACATCTCATCAAAATTTCTTACTATTACAGTTTTTAAAATCTCTGCAGCCAATTTAAACTCAAGTGCAAGTGCTAATGCTTGTGCAAAATCTACCTTTATAGAACAATTAATTTGTTTAAATAAGCTTAGAATATATCTATAAAATGCCTTCATTCCAGCTACTAGAATTACTGTAGTTCCCATTAATTCTAACAATGAAATAACTCTAGGTATTATTATGGCTGTAATAATATGTTCCAACGTTAAACACCCCCTTATTAATTTGCTATTACTTGTATATTATTATATTAATAGTGACTTGTCCATTTATTAATAACCAGTTATGTAACAGTTTGTTATTAGCTTGAAAATTTCAGTCCTAGACTCATATAGATTTCTCTATATAAGTCTAGGACTACTTTTGTTTTAAAATATATGGCTTTTTATTAACTTCATATCCCCTATTAAAATATATTCACCTAAATATGCTGGTATTAGAAAACTTTCCAAAATAGATATATCAATAAATTTTCTAAGCCCTTCATCAACAAAGCTAATTTTACCTTTACCTTCTACACAGGTAAATACAAAAAACTTGTTTTTATCACTAGTTTCACTATAGCTTCCTTTTATATTGTATATATCTATATTAAATTTTTCTGAATTCATATGATTTCGTATTACTAAATCATTGTTTATACATAGACTCTTAGGCATGCCATTAAAATTAACTACATCCAATGCTTTGTCAATATGGAGTTCTCTTCCTCGCTGATAATCGTAAACTCTATAAGTAATATCACTATTTTGTTGTATTTCTGCCAGTAATATGCCTTTTCCTATGGAATGAAGTAATCCAGGTTCTATTAAAAATAACTCTCCAGGTTTAATTAATATTTTATTCATGCAATCTTCCACAGTACCATCCTTACAACTTCTTTTAAATTCTTCCTTTGTACATCCTGCTGTTGTACCAACAATTATTTCTGCTCCCTCTTTGCAATCTATAATATACCAAGCCTCAACCTTACCATTATCATTTTCTACTCTATGAGCATACTCATCATTAGGATGTACCTGCACAGATAGATTCTCATTAGAATTTATAATCTTTATAAGTAGCGGAAAATCCCTATCTGTAAATTTATCTATATATATCTTATCTCCTACAATTAAGTTTTTATATTCCTTAATTATTTCAATAAGTGCTTTTCCTTTATATTTTCCATTACTAATAATACTCATTCCATTTTTATGACAGGCAATTTCCCAGCTTTCTCCTATGTTTCCTTTAGGAAGATTTATTCTATAATCTTCTAGCTTTCTTCCTCCCCAAATTTTTTCATAATATAAATTTTCAAATTTAATAGGATACATATTGCCCTCTAATATAAATGTTTATATTTTAAGGTATGCTATGTATCCTAATAAGGTTAATTAAATATTTTTAATAATGAACTCTTATAAGCCAAAACTTAATATTTTTATCACTCCAACCCAAGTCCCAAGGCACATCATTTCTATCAGTGTTATGACAAGTAACTAAAGCATACCCTCTAGAATCTGCATTGGTTACAGTAGATATATGTTTAATATCACCCTTTTTTTCATAAGCAACAAAATCTCCTGGCATAAGCTGATATGAGGCTTTATATACCTTATCATAGGTTCCATGAGCTATTACTGAAGCTCTTCCACTATATACCCAATAGCTCTTAAATTTATCTGCATTTACCCAAGATGCTGTAGCTTCTCCTTTGGAATAATTCCATGATGAATTTTTCTTAAATTTACCGCCTTCATGTAATATCTGCGAAGCAAAGTTAGCACAATCTCCACCTTCTGGATTAAAATTTCTATAATCCTTATTATATTTATAACCAAATTCTTCCTCAGTAGCCGCTCCACAATATTTATTGGCATATTCTACAGATGCTTTCCTTCTTTCATCTAAATTTGAGAAATCTTTAGGTTTTTGAGCTAAAATAAATTCTTTTACATCATCTACCTTTAATTTCTCTAGATTTAAAGAATCTGCAAAGGGATCTGTATACCACTCCTTATTTATTAAGAAATTGTCCCCTTTATTTATTAAAGTAAGAACATGATAAGTCCCTATCCTAGCTGAATTAACCTCTTCTGGTCTATCTTCATAAACATATCTATATTCTGTAGAACATGTAAAGTTAACTTTGAATCCATTCTCCTTTTCACTTATACGATTTACAACCACCTTGGGAAGTATTTCTGTAATTTTAACCCCTTGTTTCTGTTCCCAATTGTGAAGATAAATCATCTTTTTCTCTTCATTTTCATAGGCCCATGTACCATATTTAGTTCCCATATCATAAACAGATTTAATGCTTTCCTCTTCTCCAGTTACGATGGCTCTATTACGCTTTGCAATAGTTTCTTCAATGAAGTTCTTAATTTCTAGCTTTACTTCTTCATCTACATCTTCAGCATTAGCTCTAGAAAAAAAAATATTTGCAATAATAATAGCTAGTAATATTCCAAAAATCAACTTCCATGTAAGTATCTTTTTTATGGATCTTATAATGTTCATAAAGGTCCTCCTCATTTTAGCTCTTTAGTTAATTATTAATTTAAAGTTCCTTCAATAATGTTAATATAATTATCTATTTTTTTATCTCTTGGCACTTCACCAAACCAATCCATATCTTTGTTGAAGGTTTCTCCAAAGTATTTTGCCTTTACTAATACCTCTGGTCTATATTCAAAATGAAGAATATCAAAATGACCCCATTTTCCACCCCATACAAAGTTATTTTTTTCAAAAGTATCTACTAGTTCCTTAGGATAGGATAACATCCTCTTTTCTCCAGCATCTCTAGATGCCCACTTCCAATAGTCACTAGGATTACTATTAATATCAATAGCTATTCCATAGGCATGAGGACTCAGCTTTCCTGTACCTGATATAACTCTATAATTAAAAGTTCCATTAATAGGATTTAAAAGGGATGATACCACTCCATTACCTAATGATAATTGTTTTAACTCCTCCATAGCCTTCTTTAAACTTTCTGCAGCTCCATTATTTTTATTAAATTGATAGTTTTTATAGGGTGCAGGAACACTTATAAGGTTAGATGATACTTCTCTTTCACTACCTCCGTAAACTTCATTTAAAAGATTATAATTTCTAAATCTACCTGGATCTCTATTTATATCTAAAAGTTTATCAGGCATAGTAAGAGGATAAATATCTTCTAGTATATCTTGAAGGTCTGCATTATCCATTTTTCCATTAAAGTCCTTAGATTGTTTATCGTCATAGAGTATTTTCTTTCCTGAAGCTGTTATTATAAATACCTTTCCTTCTTCACTTTTTTCAACTCCAGTTATGGACTCGGGATATGCCATCATTAAAGTTAGAATATCTTGTTTCATTGTAATATTGTAATTACCTTCATTATTCTCTTCTATGTCATCTGCAAATACTTCTTTTGTATTGCTAATGAAAGTAACTAATATAGTTAAAACTATAATTCCATATAAAAAAAGTTTTTTCATATATATCCTCCTAGCAAAGAACCTAACACAAAAATGACTTACGGTCTTATTTAAAATAAAAAATAGGCTAAAAATATCCTTTAGCCTATTTTGTGTAAATATACAATTATTTATAACTGGTAAATTAATGAGTTTTTTTAAATAAATTATCCTTATTATTTTTTTCAAATTCTAAAAGCTTACTTTTTATATCCGTATGATTTCCAGCATATCCTACTAATTTGCCACTCTTTCCAATTACTCTGTGACATGGAATTATTATAGGAAATTCATTTGCTCTATTAGCCCCACCTATAGCTCTTACGCCTTTAGGATTTCCAATTGCTATAGCAATATCACTGTAACTTCTAGTTTCTCCATAGGGTATATTTATAAGCTCTTGCCAAACTTTATTTCTAAATTCCGTAGTCCTTATTGACAATGGTAAGTTAAAATCTTCCCTTTCTCCATTAAAATATTCCTTTAACTGAGTTATAGTCCTTAAGCACCTCTCTTTATTATGTTCTAAACTTCCCTTATTAAGGTTATGGTATTCTTCCCATCCATCTTGAAAAAGCTCTATCTTCACTACGCCCTTTTCATCCATAACCACATATATAGTTCCTATAATAGAGTCAAAGTAATCATACCACATAAAGTTTCCCCACTTTCATTATAAACAGAACTTCTAGCCTCTTTGAAGCTTTACTAACAGAATTCTTAGTGTCAGTATGTTTGATACTTAGAATTCGTTGTCCTTTAGGTCAAATCCTTATCCAAGACTAATCGTCATCGGATAAAATTAAAAGATGTTAATAATATATATATTAACATCTTTTCAATTACTTTATAACATGTTTTATATAATTATGGTCCTGGTTGTAATCTGATTTCTTCTTCTACTTCGGTTTCTATGAGGCATAAATCTAATCTAGAGTTTATATACTCAGTTTTTAATTTCATATAATTGCCCCAGGTACATATACTACAATCTAAAACATCTATAAGCTCATCTATTAAGCAACCAACTTCCTGTGCTCTTTTAAGGGCATCTTTAATGTCCCTTTTATTAGCAATGGTAATACAGTTCACACTGCTTGCTGTATCAACTAAGATTTTATAGGAACCTATAAGTCTACATAACTGATCTATAGTAAAACCTAGATCTCTTCCATAACTTTCAATAATTCTTCTCTGCGTCATAAACTCCTACCTTAAAAATGCTTCATTGTAAATATATTATTCCAACTTATAAATTATTATTCTAAATCTCTATTATTTTTAAAATATATTTACTATCCTATTCTATATTCTTCTTTAAGCTTCTAGTAGCCACCACATCTACCCCAGTGCCTAGAATGTCCTTCACTATGATATCTCCCATAGAAATTGGAGCCTCTATTTCTATAGAATTTAATACTTCCATAGCCTTAAAATTTAACTCTTTAGGAATAGGTGTTTTTGTTTTTACTGGTATAACAGGGAGCTCACCATCTTTAATTTTTACTGTGGTAGTTATAACTCTTACAGGATTCGTTACTTCATTTATCCCGTAAATTTCACCTCTTTTGCAAGTGTTTCCTGTAACCTCTTTTGTTTCAGTATTTACCTTTAAATGACATCCCATAGGACAACTTATACAAATTAATTCTTTTATCATATTATTCACCATCCTCCAGAGAAATTGTTATATCTCCTGTAATCTTTTCTAATTGAGTTTTGCTAAGTAAAATCTTTTCCATTTCCGATGGTGCTAAGTGACTTCTTTTAAAGCTAGCGATTATATCATCACCACATCTAACCACAAGCCTCTTATTATGATATATATTATTTACTCTCATAAATACAGTTAGTTTATCTTCTATCGCCTCTACATTTAATCTTTGAGGAACTGTATAATTAATTCTTTCACCATTTATTATATTTACATAACTCCCCTTGTCATTTTTACCTTTAATATATTTGGCAGCACAAAATCCAGCATGCTTAGATTCTGCACTAACAAAGTCTACTAAATCATGAACATGTACTACATTTCCACAGGCAAATATTCCTTCTACAGAAGTTTCCATGCTTTCATTCACTATAAGTCCATTTGTTCTTCTATCCTTATCAATACCAGCCTTAGAAGATAACTCATTTTCTGGTATTAGTCCTACAGATAATAATAAAGTATCACAACCAAACTCAATTTCAGAACCTTTTATTGGCTTTTTGCTTTCATCTACTTTAGCAATTACCACCTTTTCTAATCTCTTTCTTCCTACAACTTTAGTTACAGTATGTGATAAATAAAGGGGAATATCATAATCATTTAGGCACTGAACAATATTTCTATTAAGTCCGTTAGAATAAGGCATCAGCTCTACTACAGCCTTAACCTTTGCACCTTCTAAAGTCATTCTTCTTGCCATAATAAGACCTATATCACCTGATCCTAGGATCACAACTTCCTTTCCTGGCATATATCCTTCCATATTGATATATCTTTGAGCAGCTCCTGCTGTAAACACTCCTGAAGGTCTATCCCCTGGCATATTTATAGCTCCTCTAGTTCTTTCCCTACATCCCATGGCAAGAATAATAGCTTTTCCCTTTAGAANNTTATTTTCTTTTATTTCTAATACCATGGTATTAAGTTTAACTTCAACCCTAGTATCATTTATCATATGGATAAATCTTTCAGCATATTCAGGCCCTGTAAGCTCTTCTTTAAAAGTATGAAGTCCAAAACCATTATGAATACATTGATTTAGTATTCCTCCAAGCTCTCTATCTCTCTCTACTATTAGTATTTTCTCTACTCCATTATTATAAGCTTCATAAGCTGCTGCAAGTCCCGCTGGACCTCCACCTATTACTATTAAATCGTACATAAATGTTTCCTCCTATTTAGTCCTTCCAATTAAAATATATGATCCATCGCTTTCTTGAACTATATCTTCCATTGAAACATCTAGCTCTCTTGCAATTATTTCTTGAACTCTAGGACCACAGAAGCCACCTTGGCATCTTCCCATACCTGGTCTACACCTTCTCTTTACTCCATCTAGAGTTACTTTTCCAAAGGCTCTCTTTATACTATCTATAATTTCACCTTCTGTTATACTTTCACATCTGCAGATTATTTTTCCATATCGACTATCCTTTTTTATAAGCTCTGCCTTTTCTTCACTGGATAATTCCATGAAGTTAATTTGCTTTCTAGTATTTTTAAAATTGTTTTTTAACTCAGCCTTAAGTCCGGAATTTTTTAGAATTTCTACCACATCTAAAGCCACTGCTGGTGCTGAAGACAATCCTGGTGATTTCATTCCTGCTGCATCTATAAAGCCCTTTACGTCCTTAGCTTCTCCTACAATAAAATCTCCACAATCTGGATTTGCTCTAAGTCCTGCAAAATTTCTTATACTCTCTCTATAATTAATTTTATCTGTGGTTCTCACAGCAGTATTTTTAATAAACTCTAAGTTTTCTGCTGTAGTTGCAACATTATCTTTACCCTCTACACTTTCTGCATCTGGACCTACTAATAAATTTCCATGAACTGTAGGTGTCACTAATATACCCTTCCCAAGTTTAGAAGGACATTGAAATATAGTGTGGCTAACTACCTCACCTTGGCTCTTGTCCATAACAAAATATTCTCCCTTAATAGGATTTATCTTAAAGGCTTCTTTACAAACTAAATTGTGTATTTTATCAGCATAAACCCCTGCTGCATTAATAACATATTTGCTTTCTATAACTTCACCTTCAGCTGTATTTATAATAAAATGTTCTTTCTTTTCTATACCAATTACTTGTCTATTTAATTTAACCTCCCCACCATTATCTACTCCGTTTTCCACAAGGGCTATTGTGTATTCAAAAGGGCCAACAATTCCTCCTGTTGGTGCATATAGCGCACCCATAACTTTATCACTTAAATTAATCTCTTTTTTCAGTACTTCTTCTCTATTTAAAATTTGTAGTTCCTTAACACCAATTTTATTTCCATTGTCATATAACTCTTTTATAGTTTCCATATCTTCTTCATCAAATCCAATTACTAAAGAACCATTTCTTTTAAAAGGTACTGATAACTCATTACAAATTTCTTCAAACATCTCATTACCCTTAAGGTTATACTTTGCCATTAAAGTTCCTACCTTAGGATCGTAGCCTGCATGGACAATGGCTGAATTTGCCTTAGTTGTCTCCATTGAAACATCATTTTCCTTATCTATTATTGCTACCTTTAAATCATATTTCATAAGTTCTCTAAATATCGAAGCTCCAATTACTCCAGCACCTATTATAGCTATATCATACATTAAAATTTCCTCCTTTAATCGCAAAAAAGACAAGCCAAAACAAGGATATAACTCCTTATTTTGTGCTTGTCTCTAAATCTCTTATCAGCACTAATATTTCATTTATCCGATGACTACCAGCTCTAATACTCCCTTCTTTTTCAAAGTGTGAGTAAAGAGCCGCTACGTCCCTGGATAACGATTTCTAACCTTCATAGGTAGTAAAAAACTCCCTCTGAAGCAAAGAACTCTGTT
>NZ_DHYX01000055.1:101980-108831 GCF_002414285.1 Clostridium sp. UBA5119
GGAATATCATCTTCTAGGTACTCCTCTGATACTTGTTTAAAGCCAAGACTTTCATAAAATCCCTTTATATAAACTTGGCCAGATATTCTAATTTCAGTAGAATTAAGTTTCTCTTCTATAAACTTAATAGCTTCTAACATGATTTTTCTACTTAATCCTTTATTTCTATGATTCTCCTTAACTAATACCCTTCCAATAGACATCTCATCATAGGAAATTCCCTTATTAACTATTCGCAAATATCCTACTACTTCATTTCCTTCTTCTACATATAAGTGATATGAATTATAGTCCTTATTATCACAATCTTGATAAATACAAGTTTGTTCTACTACGAATACTTCATTCCTTACTCTTAAAATCTTATACAACTCTTCTGTGGTTAATTGATTAAATTTCTTTATTTTAATTTCCATAGCCTACCTCCATAAAATAAATTTAACTAATCTTCTTCCCATTGTNNCACAGCCTTTTCCCATCCAGAATAAAGTTTCTCTGAAGTCTCTTTATCGCAGTTTGGCGTGTAAGTCTTACTAGCAAACCACTTCTCTGCAATTTCTTCTTTACTCTTCCAAAAACCTACTGCAAGACCAGCTAAATATGCAGCCCCTAAGGCCGTAGTTTCAGATATTATCGGTCTAGTAACTTCTTGACATATAATATCTGATTGGAATTGCATCAAAAATCCGTTTCTACTTGCTCCTCCATCTACCTTTAGCTTTTCAATTCTATAGCCAGCATCCTCAGCCATGGCATCAATAACAGCCTTTGATTGATAGGCTATAGACTCTAAGGCAGCTCTTATAATATGATTTCTATTAGCTCCACGGGTTAATCCAAAGATTGCTCCCCTTGCATACATGTCCCAGTATGGTGCTCCAAGTCCTACAAAAGCAGGAACTACATATACTCCCCCATTATCCTCTACCTTATTAGCAAAGTACTCGGTATCCACAGCATCAGTTATCATTCTTAATTCATCTCGAAGCCATTGGATAACTGCACCTCCAACAAATACAGAACCTTCAAGAGCATACTTAACCTTTCCATCTATACCTATGGCAATGGTGGTTATTAATCCATTTTTACTTCTAATTATCTCATCACCTGTATTCATTAATAAGAAGCATCCTGTACCATACGTATTTTTAGCACTCCCTTTTTCAAAACACGCCTGACCAAATAAAGCTGCCTGTTGATCTCCTGCTATTCCAGCTATAGGAACTCTAATTCCCCCATTTCCACCTAAGTTAGTGTGGCCATATACCTCTGAGGAATTTTTAACTTCAGGTAACATAGATTTAGGAATTTGCAATATATCTAATATTGTTTCATCCCACTTTAATTCCTTAATGTTATAGAGCATGGTCCTTGAAGCATTAGTATAATCTGTAACATGAACTCTTCCATTGGTAAGCTTCCATACTAGCCAAGTATCTACAGTTCCAAATAAAAGGTCTCCTCTTTCAGCCTTTTCTCTAGCTCCATCCACATTATCTAAAATCCATTTAATCTTTGTTCCAGAAAAATATGCATCAATTAATAATCCCGTATTTTCTTTTATATATTCACTAAAACCTTGATTTACCAACTCATCACATATATGAGCTGTTCTTCTACATTGCCATACAATTGCATTATATATTGGCATTCCTGTGTTTTTATCCCATACAATAGTAGTTTCCCTCTGGTTAGTTATTCCAATAGCAGCTACATCCTTTTGTGATATATTACACTTTGCCATAACCTCTTGAAGCATAGAGTACTGACTACTCCATATCTCCATAGGATCATGTTCTACCCATCCTTCTTTAGGATATATTTGTGTAAATTCCTTTTGACTCACCCCTAATATATTTTGTTCCTTATCAAAAATTATAGCTCTAGAACTTGTAGTTCCTTGATCTAATGCAATTATATAATCTGCCATTTTAATCCTCCATCCATAAATTACTTAAATATCTATGTTTAAACAGAATTCTTTGCTTCAGAGGGAGTATTTACTCCCTCTGAAGCTTAGAAATCGTTATNNCTGGTAGTCATCGGATAAAATCATTCTTATAAATAATAAAAAGGCACATAAAACTAGCATTCTAGTCTTATGTAGCCTCTCTCATCACTCTTAGCCTACATAGCCCAAATTTCTTCTTTTGTAGTAGATACACAGGTTGCTCCTGATTTTAAAGCTGTTATTATTTCTTCCTTACTTTCAATAAGTCCTCCAGCAACTATAGGTTTATTAGACTTTTCTGCAAGTTTTTCTATAACCTTTGGTATAACCCCTGGTAATATCTCTATAGCATCACAGGCCTCTCCTAGATGCTTTATTGCATTATTTAGTGAAAGAGTATCAAAGATAAATACTCTCTGTATTGCTAATAAGTCATAAGCCTTGGCATATTTAATTACCTGAGGTTTTGTACTTATTACACCTTTAAACTGAGTTTCTTTCTTTAAATACTTAATTCCAACTTCTCTATTAGTAATACCATCTACTAAATCAATATGAACTATACCTATCTTATTTTTAGAATTTATCTTTTCACTTATTTCTTTAATATTAAGTATATCACCAAATAGGACAAATATTACCTGAACATCTGAATCTAGTACTATATCTAGTTCACTCTCATTCTTAACTGCTGCTATTATAGGATTTTCCTCTAATAACTTTATTAAATCCATACTTAACTCCCTTTCGGAACTGTTTTAACATGTTTTTTTAATTATTACATGTTTAAATTTTTTTGTCAATTCAGCTAAAATTTTATTTTGATAGCCTTAGAAATTATAATTAAAGTATATTCATTGTACTTTTTTAAATTTTAAAAGTTAGAGGAGTATCCCAATTATAGATGTGTAGATTTTAATTAATCTCAATTTTAAATCCTAGACGAGGAGGTGTAAATACGGAAAATTTCTATTATGAAGAATCTAAATGTAAACCCCAAGGTGTAATTTAAACCACACCTCAGGGTTTACATTTAAATTTTAGGCCATGAGCTACATATGTACTTGTCTCTAGAGTAGCCTCGGTATAATTAAAGTCATTATCAATTAATTAATATAAATCAAAATAGGTGTCTAACGACACCTATTTTGATTGAAAATCATGATAACATAAGATTCTGTTTTAAGTATAACCACAATCTCATGTATACCTAACTATACATTGTAATATGGAATAACAGTATTATGATCCTATATATATACCACAATCATAATTTCCACAACGGCCTGAGCATATTTTAACGCCACATCCAAATTTGTCTCTGCAAAGAACACCACAATCTTTATTACATATACGAGCTGATATTCCAGTATTAGATTCATTCATCCATTCCATATTATTCACCTCCTTTCATCTAATTTATATATTTATAATAAATTATAAGTATAAACTGAGTATTATTTTATTGTATATTAATTACATTGTCTGATAAATCAAGTAAGTTTTTATCATGAGTTATAATAATTATTATCTTGTCACCTTGTAATGATCTAACTAATTTTTTAAATTCATTAACACTATTTTTATCCAATGCTGATGTAGGTTCATCAAAAATTAAAATTTTTGGATCTTTTAATAGCAATCTTATAATTGATATTTTTTGTTTTTCGCCTCCAGAAACATTGATATTTTCTTCTATAACTTTATTAACAATATGTCTTATATCAAAAATATCTATCAAGCGTTCTAAAAGATTCTTATCGAAATCTTTGTTATTAACAGTTAGATTTTTCAAAACACTATCATCTAATAAAAGAGGTTCCTGTTCAGATATTCCAATTAGATTTTTACGTAACTCATACATATTTAAATCTTCAATAGGAATATTATTGTAAGATACTTGTCCTATATATTCATCTACATATAGTCCACAAATTATATTTATTAAAGTACTTTTTCCTGAACCATTTTGTCCAGTAATACAATAGGTATTACCTTCTTTAAATGTGTAATTGAAATTATCAAAAATTAAATTTTCATTATATGAAAATTTAAGATTTTCAATGTTAATTGAGTTGCAGTCTTTTAAAATAACATCTCCATTTGTTTCTTTATTTATATTAAGTATTTGAATTATTCTATTATAGGATCCTAAGTTTTCTTGATATTTCTCGGCTATACCAATAAAGTACTTTAATGAACCAATCAAACTAAAAAAGTAACCTATTAATACAGAGAATAAGCCTATTGTAATTTTACCGTTAATAACAGCAGATGCTGTTATTATTATAAATACCACTTGAGCTAGCAATGTTCCTATTGTTTCTATGGAATTAAATGAAATTCCAAATTTAATTTTTCTTAGAGCAGTTATGAGAAAGGAATCATAGGCTTTTTCTAATCTATCTTTTAAAACATCAAATAATATATGAAGTTTCAAAAATTTAACATTAGAAATTTGCTCATTTAGCTTTGAAAAAAGCTGTGATTGACTTTCCTGCATTTTAAAATTATAATCATAGATTCTTTTTTTCATAACAGTATAAAGTAAAATATAAAACACAATTAATAATATAAAAATGCATATAATTAGTTTGTTTATTGAAATCAAAAGAAACAAAGTTATTACTATTACAAAGACATTAGTTATTGTGTCTGAAATTATATTTATAAAAAAAGTAACTATATTATTAACATCATTGTTTATACGTTGATTTAGATATATTGTATCTACATTTTTAAAAAAACTAATAGGTAATCTTTTTACATGTTCTAGAGCTTGCTTATTCATATCAAAAGCAACTGATACTTGTAATTTAGTATATAAAATCTCTTTAATAGCCTTAGCTATAATCATGAAAATTGAAATACCTATGAAAATATAACACAAATTATATATATTGCTTATGTTTGAGCTTGTGTTGATGCTATCAATAATTGAGCCTAATATATAGTTGGTAGCTAAGGGCAACGTTCCTGTAATTATTGCCAAAAAAACATAAAGTAGTAATATAGATTTAGATTTAAAGTATTTTTGTGTAAATGATATTATATTCATACTAACGTTGTTGTCTCATTAGCGTAAGCAATTCAATAACTTCATCCACATTATATCTTAAAGTAGAACAATTCTTTTTACCACTTTCTAATGCTGCATTTGCACACCCTCCAAAGCATACAGGTAAAAATTCGCATTCTTTGCATTCTTCATCATGTATTGGGTTATATGAAAGCCATTTTATTAAATTAGAATTCATATTAATTCCATCATAAATATTTCCTACAGTTCTACTTTTTCTACCTATTTCATCCCAACATTTATAAAAGTCACCTTCTGGAGATATTACCAAAGAATTATGACCAGTAGCTCCACATCCTTGGAAAGCAGCCAACGGTATTCTATTACATTTAAACCCTCGCTCTATTGCCTTCTTATAGAAATGGATTTCTTTTGTAGAAAATTCATTTGTATTTAAGCAATTACAATCATTACAAGAACCATTGATATTGTCTACTTTAGCTAAATAAAAACTTATGTTATTCTTCAAGTTATACTTTTCAAAATAATCTAATATTTCGTACGAATCATCTATATTATTTTTATCCATATTCATTCGAACAGATATATTTATTAAATCACAAGTATTTTGCATATTAGTCATTATATGATCAAATGTTGGAGATTCATCATGTAAAATTCTTCTACTGTCATGATCCTTTTTTGACCCATCAATTGTAACTTGAACGGTATTAACATCTAACTCTTTTAATTTTTCTACATTTTCCCTAGTTAAGTAATATCCATTACTAACAATGGAGGCAGAATAGTTAAGTTTTTCACCAAATTCTTCTTTTATCTTTTTAGTTAGTTCTTCTATTATATCTAAATTTAATAAAGGTTCTCCTCCATACCAACATATAGATAAATATTCTAAGTTAGCATAATTAGTTTTTAAAAATTCTACTAATTTATTTCTAACATCAATTGACATTGACTTATGTTCAATACCTTTTTCATAGCAATATGGACATTTAAAATTACATGCTGAAGTCGGTGCGATTGTAAGAGTTAAAGAATCAGTATTATAACTACCCATTTTATTTAATACTAACATTCTATTAAACTCATCAGTGTCATCTGGAATAATCATTTCACCTTTTTTAAGCGCTTCTAACAAATCTTTTTTTTGCGTTGTTCCTTTGTTAACGATATCATTAAAGGCATTTTCATATTCTTCATTTAAAGCCAATACCCCACTAGTTAAAGTATTATATATAATTAGTTTATTATTTAATTTTCTTACGATATTATATTTAGATAACATTTATATCCCCCTAATATTATTATTTTGTATAAATTTTAACATAAATTCATTTTATAATAGTATAATACATTATTTTAGTTTATTTGTAAATATATATTATAATATATCTTAAAATATCATAAATTATCATATTTATGGTTTTTATACATCTAATTACATGTATAAAAATAAAATTTTTTTAATTTATTTTTATATTTTACTTTTTTTAAAATATATTGTATAATTATGTATGAAAAATATAACCCTATTTTAGATTTTATGGTAAATTTTTCACAAAGTTTAAAGTTAAGGAGGTGATTAATGTGGAATGGCTTAACAATGAAGTGGAAATTACAACTGCAGCTTTTTGTCTAATTAAAGTATGTGATCCTTCAAAATTCTGTTGGAAGAACTATTCATCTTAATTAATAGTAAAACAATATGTTATGGCTAAATAACCTACATCTTTTGTTTTATATCTTGTGAAAATCAACAAATATTTAATTTCGTTGAGGTTTATAGAAAAGCTCTATAAGGCTAAACTTATAGAGCTTTTTTATACTTTTTCACAAGGCTTAAAGTTAAGGAGGTGATTA
>NZ_DHYX01000055.1:108989-119285 GCF_002414285.1 Clostridium sp. UBA5119
AAAAGCTCTATAAGGCTAAACTTATAGAGCTTTTTTATACTTTTTTAACTTATTAGTTGAATTTGCATTGTTACTATGTCTATACTACTAACCCTCAAATGGCTTATGGTTAAATTATATCTTATCTATATAATACAGGTAAATAATCGTATAGTGCATGTACTAAAATAGGAACTATCAAAGAATTACTCTTTTTATATAATAAAGCAAATATTGACCCAACAACAGCGAATCCTCCTAATTCAGATATAATAGCACTGAAAGATTGAATACCTGAATAGTTATTTATAATAATTGGAATTGCAGCATGCATAGCACCCCACATCATCCCACTGATTATTATGGCTAAATAGGTAGGTAGCTCTTTATCTAATTCTGTAAATACGTATCCCCTAAAAATAAACTCTTCTGAAAATCCTACAACAATTAGAAAAAAGAACGGTTTATATATACCTGCTAGTGAGAAATCACCTTTAATAAAAAATATTCCTATATAAATTGCAAATAAAATACAAGCAACTATTTTGCCATTTCTCGTTGTTCCAGTTATATTTAATGATTGTTTTTTTCTAAGCATAATTGATATAATAATTATTACAATAAGTAAGTTAGCTAGAAAATCACCTAATAATTGTATTCCAATATTTACTTTAGTAATACTATTAACACCTATAAGTAAATTATTATTATATAAGTATTTTACTAAGAAAAAGAAATACACCATATATATACCTATAAGAGCTATTGGATATATAATTTTTTTGTTAATTTTCATCTGAAGTCTCTCCTTTTTATGTATTTTATAATTTAAGTTGGCTTAATTCCAATGTTGTCAGTTAAAAATAGCACATAAATTTAAGTTACAGCTTAAGTTGAATTTTTAGCATGGCATGACTTAAATTTATATGACAATCAATTACTAGACCTAAATTGCTAAACCCCTCCTTTTTCTCTTATGGATATTAAATAATTCGTACAATTATTTTTAATGTAAAAAATTCTAACTTTTATAAACTTAAATATGTTTTTAATTAAAAAGTATAATTTGGATGATTTTAGTATATAGCTTCAATATAAGAATAGTCAACTCATCATCCCATTAATTTTCCCTTGCCATTTCCCTTATACTCCTTCCCGTATTCTTAGCTTCTTATCTTCCATATTTCCAATATTCAACCCCATTTGAACCTTTTATACAACTAGGATTAAGTCTTCTAGATAAAAACTACATTTTTAGATATATGTTATGTTATTTTTTCAACAATAGTAATAAATAACTCTCACTAAAATATATTCATCCCCATATTATATATGGTAAAAATTTTTAAGGAGATATGCTATGGAAGCTAAGAATATATATAAAGCAGATTTGCCTTATCCAGAAATAGGNNAAAATCTTATGTACACTTAATACAAATTAACTATGCTGGTGCTATTTCAGAACTAACTTCTGTAAATCAATATATATATCACAGCCTAGCTATATCTGAAAAATTTGAAGATGTATCCCATTGCTTAAAGGCTATAGCTAGGGTAGAACTGGAGCACCTAGAAATCTTGGGGAAACTTATCATAGTTCTTGGTGGAAATCCTAGATTTGAAATTAATAAAGGACATTGGTCACCTAAATTTATTGAATATGGCTCAAACCTAGCCTCTATGCTTCGTGAAGATATAGACGGTGAAAAAGCTACCATTAGACAATATAAAGAAACTATAAAATTAATTAAAGATGAAAAGGTAAAGGAAATACTTGAAAGAATAGTAAAGGATGAGGAAGTTCATATTAAAACTTTAGTTTTACTTTATAATGAAGTCTGTAGAAGAAGGTAGGCTACTGTTCTGAATTTTAAAGAGCCTATTACAGAATGTATATAATCAATCTGTAATGGGTTCTCTCCTTAATTAAAATACTCTTCTTTTATTTCTTCTTTACTTTTAATTGTCAAAATAATAAAATGCCCAATACTACTAAGTGCTATATACAATATTAACATAATTGGCCAAGACCATTGAAATTATATTGTAATACCAACAGATATTATTCCTGGAAGTAATGCTTCAAATATAAATCCAATTACTTTCATGCTATCCCTCCTAGATCTATAGTATAAAATTGATAAAATTTAGAGTTGTGTTTGGAAATAATGGGTTGCTGAATGTCTTATTAATCCCGAAATTTTTACTCTACATGCATTAATTAAAAATGTGAATACCGCATTTCCCAAAACTTCTACAAAAGCACCTACCGTTTATTTCTTTATTACAGTTTTAGATTTATAGCAAATGAATCTATACTACACTTAATTTTTAATATACCCTTGAATAATTAAGGTAAAATCATATACACATTTATAAGGATGGAAATCAAGGAAAAAATAAGTATTGAAAATACTAAAATTAGTTTTTTCCTAATATTAAATTTTGTTTTCTTTATCTTATATTTTCTCTTCTTATATTTAAAAAGCTCTGGCAGACTAAGTATTATCAATAATGTTATGTATTTTTGAACACTAATATCCTAGCTTTCCATGGAATAAAAATACAATTTTTAAGATAGACAAAAATAGTCAAAGAAAAAAACAAATAAAGCAAAATAAATATACAATTGACATTATATTTTTAAAATACAATACTTCATTGAAAACTTCCTTATTAATATTATCACTAGCACATAAGTGTATTGAAAACATAAATTCATAAAAACAGTACAATGTAAAAAAACAAGTTAAAATTACAGTAAATCCTGATAAATAATTCATATTATGATTTTTCTCCTCCACTTAATTTAATATAAATGAGTTTTTAAAATCACTAATAACTTTATAAACATAATAATCTTTTCTTTCATACATAATACATTCTACCAAATTAGTAATTTTAAAGTCATTATATCCTATACTCAGTTTTCTTTATAGAAAAATGCACAAAATGGTATATTCTGTGCATGAAATTCCAATTAAATAACAAAATTGGTGAACAAATAATGTTATTCTGCTACGTAGTCTTCAACAGCTTGAATTATAACTTCTCCCTTTATAGATAATGGAGCTATTACACATATGTCCTTACTAAAAATAATTTGATAGTTTTCAAATTCGTATATCTTATTACCATTTTCTTCATTTACTAGTTCTAAATGTTTAGTCATATCTTTTAATGATGTTTTACCCTTTTGAAATGCATCTTTTATTTCTATTCGATTTGCAAAAAAATCAATAAAGTATGCTTCTTCTAATTTATAGGTATATATCTTATAATCATCATACTCCCCAATAAAATCGATACTTTCATTCTCTTCTATACTCATATGCAAATAATTACCTACGCCTTTATTATTATACTGCTGATGATATGCCGAGGTTAGTATTATAACTAATCCTGCAAATAGCAATGCACATATAACTGCTATTGCAATCAATAACTTAACCATGGTTGAATATTTTTTCTTACATTTTTTAAAATAATGTACTTCCTTGGTATTGTTTTGCTTCTCTTTATCTGTAACAGACATAGGTTTTATCATTTGCTGAAATTCTTTATTACAATCTTTACACTCTTTTAGATGCTCTTCTATAACTTTACATGTTTCATCACTTGTCAAATTATCAACATAACTTGGCAATAAATCTTTTACTATATAGCAATCTAATTTCATTTTGTTAGCTCTCCTTCCATTAACTTCTTTTTTCCCCTATAGAACATTACCCTTGAATAGTTCTCTGATTTCCCTATTATTTCACCTATTTCTGCAAAAGATAGATCACTCGAAATCCGTAAATAAATAACCTCTTTCATATTATCATCTAATTCCCGCAACTTCTTATAAAAGGCTAACTTATCAAATCTATTCATAACCTCAGAATTTAAATCATAAGAATCCATTATATCTATTTTTATTTCTTCCATTGAAATAGTTTCATATTTCTTATTCTTTTCAAGGTGTTTGTACCAAACATGTTTAGCAATCTGACAAAGCCATACAGAAGGTTTACAATCCCCACGATATTTATTAATAGTTTTCATAGCCTGATAAAAAGTTTCCTGTGTTAGCTCTTCTGCTAAATTATCATCATGTACCATAGATAATAAATAGTAATACACCTTTTTACCATGGCTTTTATAGTACACTTCTATATCTTCCACATTTTCACCTCCTAAATAGTAAGTCCGTAAAATATTAATTTCGTTACAAAAAAATTAGACGATAAATTCTAGTTCTTACATTATCGTCTAATCTTTTACTTATAAGGATTATAAACTTACTTCTAATTAACCTTAATATCACTACTTTTTACCTTCATAGAGTTTTGTTCCTGGTAAGATTACCTTAAAACAGTCTTCTGCTCTAGAGTTTATAAAGGTTACATTTTTTTTGAAAGGCTTTTTTATCCTTCCAAATCCACCTTCATTGTTTAAAAATCTTTTATTTTCATCTAGTGTTACTAGTTTTTCATAAAGCCACATGTTTCTTCTATTATAGTTAATTCTTTTTCCTGTGGAATTGTTCTGTATCATTTGTCCTGGGCTATTAATAATTATACTGTTTCTGGATATTACTACTTCTATAACTCTATCTATGGAAGAATACTCCCTGTAAAGTACTGCATTGTTTATTGCCTCCACTATAGCTCCTATAGGATAATTCTTAGGTAATATTTTTCTTAATATATCTTCACTATTATCTATCATAGATAATAGATTACCTTGCACAACATTTACTCTTTCTTTTACCTTACCTAAATTATTAGTTATTCTAATCATGTTTTGAGGTATGCAAAGACTATTGTTATCAGAAAATACTAAAAGACCTCCCAAGGTACATTTCTCTTCTCCTGTATCCTTATCCGTATATGATATTCCTGCACTTCTCATAAGAAATTTCTCATTAGAGCTATTTATTACTATACCTTTTTTATGAAAATATTTTTTTACTATTTCCATATTTATAAGATTTATATCACTTCTTACCACTTGGGAAGTTTCAATAAAAAAGTCTAAATTCTCCTCAAAGGCTTCTACTAGTTCCTGTTTTCTCATAGTATCAGTGGTAGAGCCTCTTCTGATATAAAATGCTCCATTCTCCTTAAGTTGATATGGCTTTTGTTCTCCATCATATATTGTAATTATACAAATCCTTTTTTCACTTATATTATACTCATCTACAGAGATTGGGATTGGTGGCTCACATCTAGAAGATATTATTTGTTGTACTTGTTCTTCTGTGAAAACTTCACTTTCATCTAAGCCTATTAACTCTTTTGTTTTATCCTCAATACCTACAACTATATATCCTCTTCCACCCTTTGAATTAGCAATGGCACAAACATCCTTAGCTAGTTCCTTTTTACCACTTTCAAAATCTAAGGAAAGCTTTTGTTTAAAATCTAACTTTAATCCTTCTTGCCGTTTTATGATAGACAGTATTTTCTTAGTATCCATGACCTCACCTCAATTCTCTATATTAATATAATATTAAAAAGGATCCATATATGACTTTATAAACAGATAAGATTTAAGGAATATATCTATTAATACTAACGCTTATGGAGCTTAATTTTAATTATATCCTTTATAATATTAATAGCCTTCTCCTTACTATCATTATTATCTATAGTAATATGAGCATATTTTTTATATAGCTTATACCTTTCTTTATGTAAGTCATATATCTTTTCTTTTCCTTCTTTTAAAAGAGGTCTATTTGATATATCTAAAGTTTCTATTATTTTTTCCGGTTTTCTGTCTATAAATATTATACATCCACTTTTACCTAAAGCATCCATGTTATCTTTTCTCTTTATAACTCCACCACCAGTGGCTATAAGAGTATTTTCTAGTTTAGAAACCTGTTTAACTGCTTCTGTTTCCCTATCTCTAAAGTATTCTTCGCTAATGTTGAACATTTCCTTTATAGTCATATTATTTTTTTCTTCTATATATTCATCTAAGTCAATAAAATTTATTTCTTCATCACTACTAATTATGTTACCTAGACATGTTTTCCCACATCCTGATAGACCTATTAATATGATATTATTCAAAACTCTTCTCCCTTCTAGAGTACCTATTTATTTTTTGAAGATGCCTAAAGCATCATATCTAAAATAGCAATGGCAGTGACACACTCCACTACTGGCACTGCTCTTTGTACTATACAAGGATCATGTCTTCCCTTAATTTCTAAAATATCATCAGTTTTCGTATCCATGTTTACAGTTTTCTGTGGTAAAGCTATAGATGGCGTTGGTTTAAATGCTACTGAAAATGTAACTGGCATTCCACTAGTAATTCCACCTAGAATCCCCCCATTATTATTAGAATAGGTTTTTATATCCTCACCTTCAATATAGTACTGGTCATTTGCCTCACTACCTCTTAAGGTTGAGATGTTAAATCCTTCTCCAAACTCTACTCCCTTAACTGCTGGAATAGAAAAAAGCATATGGGATAATACACTTTCTACTGAGTGAAACATTGGACTGCCAAGTCCTACTGGTAGGTTAATAACAGCTCCTTCTATAACACCGCCAATAGAATCTCCTAAAGCTTTAACCGCTAAAATTTCTTCTTTCATTTCTTCGGAAATAATCTTATTTAATGTAGGAAATCTATCCTTCCTCAATTCTTGTAATAATTCTTTTCTTATATTTACTTTGTCAAAGCCATGATTTTTTATCTTTCCAATAGACTTTATATGTGCACCTATATACACATCATATTCCTTTAAAATATCCTTACATATTGCTCCTGCAAAGACTAAAAGAGCTGTAAGCCTACCAGAAAAATGTCCACCACCTCTATAGTCATTATATCCTTCATATTTAATCATAGCTGGGTAATCACAGTGGCTTGGTCTTAGCTTTACCTTAAGCTCTGAATAATCCCTAGATTTAGTATTATTATTTTCAATTATGGCTGATAGTGGTGCTCCTGTAGTTCTTTCCTCAAAAATTCCACTTAAAACCTTAGGTATGTCTTTTTCTACTCTAGAAGTAGAAATTGAATCTTGGCCTGGTGCTCTTCTTCTCATTTCTTCATGAACAAAGTCAAAATTTATCCTATGACCTGCTGGTAACCCATCAATTATAACTCCTATGGCATCACCATGGGATTCTCCAAAAACTGATACTTTTATTTTATTCCCTATAATTGAACTCATCACATTCACCCCCTAATTTAAAATAATCCTTAAAGAAATTAGGATAAGACTTTTCTACTGCTCTTGGATTATTTATGATTACATTGCCCCTAGTTCTTGTGGCTGCTATGGCTAAGGCCATTACTATTCTATGATCATTGTGAGAATCAACTTCTCCACCCTTTAATTCATTAACTCCTGATATTATTAAAGAATCTTCTAACTCTATTATATTTGCTCCTAGTTTATTTAACTCTTTAGTTATAGCATGTAGTCTATCACACTCTTTAATTCTAAGTCTTTTAGCATTTACTATTTTAGTTTCACCCTCTGAAAGGCTAGCAAGCACCGTAAGAACTGGAACTAAATCGGGACAATTAGAGGCATCTATTTCTATGCCCTTAGTCTTAGAAGGTTTTATTTTTATACCTTCTTCACTTTCTTCCACATTACATCCCATAGCTTCTAAAATATCTAATATGACCTTATCTCCTTGAAGGGAATCCTTATTTAGGCCAGAACATACTATAGAAGAACCCAATGCCCCTGCTACTAAAAAGAAGGCTCCCTGAGAATAATCTCCCTCTACATAATAGTTTCTACTATTATATTTTTGAGCTCCTCTAATATTAAACTCTTTATAATTATTATTTTCTATCTCTATGCCAAAATCCTTTAAAATATCTAAAGTAAGATCTATATATCCCTTAGATTCTAGTTTTGTAGTTATCAAAATTTTAGAATTACCCTCTAAAATAGGTAGGGAAAACAGTAGCCCTGTTATGAATTGTGAGCTTATATCTCCCCTAACTCTATATGTACCACTAGTAAGTTTTCCGCTTACCTTCAAAGGCAAACCGCCTTCTTCTATTGAATATTTTATACCCTTTTCTTCAAAGATTTCATAATATGATTCTAGTGGTCTTGAAATCAGCTTCCCTTCTCCATGAAATATATAGTCCCCCTCTTTAGTTAAAGCTAGTGGAATTAAAAATCTTAGGGTGGATCCAGATTCTTTGCACCTTAAATATAGTTTCTTTTCATAGGAAAACATCTTCCTTCCATCAATGTACAAACTATGACCCTCAATGTTAACAACTGCTCCTAACTCCTTCATTATCTCTATAGTAGCTTCAATATCCTTAGAAAGTTGTATATTATCCACTCTAGATATTCCTCTGCTTAGCGCCGTAGCGATTATCCCTCTATGTCCTAAACTCTTAGAAGGAGGAACAACTATATTCCCTTTCAACAACTTAGGGTTTATTATAATTTTATCCACTGCTTTTCCTCCTAAATAAACTTTTTTAATTCTTCATGGCTAGCCTTATGAATAAAAACCTTTCCTATGTCTTCAATAAGAATTAGGTTTATAAAATTTCCTATTATCTTTTTATCTACTGAAATAACATCAATAATATCTCCTCTGGTTTTTCCTTGAAAACTATAGGGCAAGTTAAATTTATCTAGTAGACTTTTTATTCTGTTAGCAACTCCATCCTTACATATATTTAACTCCTCACATCTAAGGGCTATAGAATACATCCCTATAGCCACGGCTTCTCCATGAGAAACGCCCTTATAATTTTCAAGCTTTTCTATAGCATGGCCTATGGTGTGACCAAAGTTTAAAATCATTCTCTCTCCCTTGTCCTTTTCATCCTGCTCTACTACTTGTTTTTTTATACTACAGCATTTATATATTATATCTTCTATATATTCAAATAAAGCTTCATAGCTTTCTATACTTTCAAACTTTTTAAAGAGCTCTTTATCCTTTATTAATCCATATTTTATAGCTTCACCTAATCCATCATTTACATATCTCTTCCCTAAGGTTTTAAGCACCTGAGGATCAATATATACTGCCCTAGGATGATAAAAATTACCTATTAAGTTTTTTCCCCTAGGTAAATCTATAGCAACCTTACCTCCTATAGATGAATCGATTTGGGCAAGTAGTGATGTTGGAACTTGAACAAATGGAATTCCCCTTAAAAGAGTAGCTGCACAAAAGCCTGCTAAATCTCCAATGACTCCTCCCCCTAAGGCTATAATTAAATTCCCCCTATTTAGCTTAAAATCTAAAAGTTCATTATATAACTTCATTAAAGATTCTATTGATTTACTACCTTCACCAGGTTTCAAAACTACCTTTAAAACTTTAAAATCATTATCCTCTAAAGACTTTTTAACTATATCTCCATAAAATTCATCTACATTCTCATCAGTAATTAAAGCTATTTTATTTCCTTCATATATCTTTGAAATCTCTTCACCTATACTGTTTATAATTCCTGATTTAATAAGAATTTCGTATTGATTATTAGGACGGTGTATTTGTAAATTTTTCATAATTATCTTCCTCCGCTTTATTGTTCTCTCCTTTTATTTTAAATAGTTACTTACTGTTATTATAAGATATTTATTACTAATTATTATACATTAATGAATTATATTTTCACATATGAATTCATTAATAGAAACTTATGTAATAAATTACTCCTTTTGCATTATATATATTAGAAATTAATATATATAATATAATGTTACATATACATTACTGTATATATTTTATAATTTAAATTGGGGGATTTTTATGAAATTTTTTAACACACCTTCCGTTATGATTGAGGAAGCCAAAAAAGCTAAACTGAAACACAATCCATTTCTCAACTTACTCATATCCTTAGTTCTTATTTTAGTAAGTCAATTTATACTTGTGATCCCTATGTCANNAGTTTTATAAGTGTGATTAAATCCAATGGATTATCTATGACCATAGATAATGAAACTTTAACTCTTATAAATTTATTTGGTACTGTATTTTTAATTATAATCTGTATTTTATACTGCAAATTTAGCGAAAAAAGAAATCTTCGCTCTATGGGGTTAATAAAAAAAGGTGCTTTTAAAGAATATTGGATTGGATTAATAGTAGGACTTATTATGTTTAGTGCTGTTGTATTAATTCTAATGATATCTGGACAATTATCCTTTGTTAAGGTTACTCTGTCTTCTCTTCCTATAATTATTATTTTCTTTATTGGTTTTATGATACAAGGTGCTAGTGAAGAATTTTTATGTAGAGGCTTTTTATTAACTTCCATTGCTGCTAAAAATGGAATTATTCTCGGTGTTATTTTAAACTCCTG
>NZ_DHYX01000055.1:119354-119712 GCF_002414285.1 Clostridium sp. UBA5119
GTAAACTCCTGTTTATTTGGGGTTCTCCACATTTTCAATTCAGGATTTTCTATTCTACCAATGATTAATATTATTTTAGTTGGTATATTCTTTTCCGTTTATGCTTATCGCACAGATAATATTATTGGAGTATGTGCAATTCATACCATGTGGAACTTTGCTCAAGGTAATATATATGGAATTCTTGTTAGTGGAATGAATATAGGACCTTCTATTTTGAAAGTTAATAGTTTTAATACCTCTTTACTATCTGGCGGTAACTTCGGAGCTGAGGGTGGCCTTGCTTGTACAATTGTATTAATTATATCTACATTGTTTGTGATATTTATTCCTAAAAAATCTATTTCTATATCATCTA
>NZ_DHYX01000086.1:0-347 GCF_002414285.1 Clostridium sp. UBA5119
TTCATAATGTATAACTATGGTGGAGGAATAATGAATTTAATAGTAGCAGGACTGGGTATACTACTAGTTGTTTTAATAGAAGGAATTCCTGTTTTGATTTCAACAATACTAATATTAATTAGTGCAGCAGGTATATTTGCAGCCCTTACTAACATAATCCCTTTAAAAATTGGAGGAATTTCTAATGATGGATATAATGTTATATCCATGTTGAAAGATGAAGATGCAAGAAGAGGGTTTTATTTACAGCTTAGGGTTAATGGATTACAATCACAAGGAATGCGAATTAAAGATATGGAATTGGAAGAATTTAAGTTAAATGAAGGAAGTAACTTAGTGAATCCACT
>NZ_DHYX01000086.1:472-13025 GCF_002414285.1 Clostridium sp. UBA5119
AAAAATATTAAAAAATATATAAAAGCGTCTAAATTTATGATAGGGAAAAAGAGAATAATGATGGCTTATGAAATTTTCTATAATAATAATAATGAAAAAGCATTAGAATATTATGAAGAGGCCATAAAGTTATCTGAGAGGTATCCAGTTAAAGGGGATGCAGAAATGGAGTTAATGCTAGTAAATTGGATTAAGGAAATCAAGAATATTTAATGCGATGACTATCAGCTCAAGTTAAGTTGAAAGCTATGTCTATATAAGATGTAGCTTTTTCTGTTGTATTTATATAAAAAAAATAAAATTGGAGATAAAAGTTTAAATATTTAGAAAATAATGCAGTTACATTTACAACGTAATGTGATAAAATATACAATATAGAATAAAACTTTTTCTTAGGCTATTAATAAAAAGAGGGGGATACTTATGGCTTTAAAGAGGAATGTGGAAGTAACCTGTCCAAATTGTTTGATAAAAAGTAACATTAAGTTATGGAATAGTATTAATGTAACTATAGATGAAAGAATAAAAGAGAAAGTATTAGATAATGACTTTTTTAAATTTAAATGTCCTATATGTGGACATGTATCAACATTTGAATATGATTGTTTATATCATGATATGAATAAAAGAGAGATGATATATTTAATAACAAACTATAGTAGAGATAATGATGAATTAGCTAAAGAGCTAGAAGCTTTATCAGACGAAATCTTGCCTCAATTTGGTAATGAGTATAAACTCAGAATTGTAACTAGTAACTATGATTTAATAGAAAAAATTAAAATTTTAGAATGCAATTTAGATGATAGAGTTATGGAAATATATAAATTGTATTATATTACTAATTTAGTAGACACTAATTTGGATTTTTGTACTAAAAAGATATATTTTGATTATGATATTATTAAAGATAGTATGTTTTTTACACTTATAGATGAAAAAGGGGAAACACCATTGTACAATATAGATATGAAAATATATAATTTTATAAGAGATAAATACTTAAATAATATAGAGGAAAAGGTATACAAGGGTTTTCAAGTTATTGATGAACAGTGGGCAACTGAGATTAATGAATATAATAATTAATGATTTAGTATAATTAAGGCGGTATAAATACCGCCTTTTTATTATTAATTCTTCAAAAATATTTAAAAAATGTGGAAAATTACAATGAAAAGCATTTAGATATTCATAGATTTTATAAAATTATTTTTAGTAATTTTATCTATGGATATTTTTACAAAAATCCTGAAATCCAGTAATATTCTTATTTTTGGTTTAGTTAATAAATCCATTATGGAGAATGTTTACCTTTGAAGGATAATGTATCATCCATTAGAAATTATCAACCATTATAAATTTAAAATTTATATGTTATAAATATAGGACAAGGTGGTTAGACGTAAAAGTACATTAACTACTAGAAAAATGGACAAGTTATTAAGTCCAAATATAGGAGGAATGGAAATGAAATCGAGAACATTATCAATATTAACATTATTATTAGTAGGAAGTACATTCGTAGGTGGAGTACAAGCTGAAGCAGCTGTAAGAACTAGAAGACAAGTGAAAACTGTGAGTTATAGAACAATAAGTAACTATCAATATAGCAATGTAGATTATACTAAATTTATGAGTGGAAACTTTATAACTGACTTTGAAGCTATGAAAAAGATGATAATAAATCAAAATAATTTCACAAGTGTACCAAGTATACCTTCTAAAGACCAAGTAAAGGAGCCTGTAGTGGAACAACCAACAACAGAACCAACTACCAAGCCAACGACACAACCATCAACAGGACAGGATACGTCAACTAAAACGCCTGTCACTGAAGCACCAGTTGTGCCAGAGACACCAGTAGTACCTGAGGCACCGGTTGTTAATGAGAAGTTTATGGCTCAAGTTGAACAAGCTATATTCAATAAAGTAAACGAAGAGAGAGCTAAAGCTGGAGTTGCGCCTTTAACTTATAACAAAACTATGGAAAAATATGCTAGAATTAAATCTCAAGATATGGGAGATAAAAATTATTTTAGTCACCAAGACTTAAGTGGAAATCTTATAACAACTAAAATGAAGGCTGATGGAGTTTCATATAGAGCTTGGGGAGAAAATATAGCATATATAGGGGGAGTATCTGACCCAACTGCATTAGCTAATCAATTTATGACTAACTGGATGAATTCGGAAGGTCATAGAAAGAATATACTATCAACTAATTTTGAAAGTATAGGAGTAGGTGTATATAAAGCTGGTAATAGAGTTTATGCAACTCAAGAGTTCTATAAATAATAACAGATAAATTTTTAAAATTAAATATACATTTTCCCATAAAATTAATAAATATCCCTTATTGCACATAATAAAGCTGCAATAAGGGATATTTTTATTAGCTTTAATTTTATATAGTAGTAAATTCAGTATATTTCTTTATATAGGTTAATATATTTTACTATATAAATTATTAATTTAGGAGGAAGATATGTCTAGAGGTAGGGGCAAGGAAGATAAAAAGGCAGCTAAGAATACTGGCAAAGATAAGAAGGGTGACAAGAAAGTTAAGAATAAGAACGAGTTAAAGAAGAAAAAATAAACATAGTATTTCAGATCTATAAGAAAGTATAAGGGCTATCTCAAAGTTGGGATAGTCTCTTTGTTTACTATAAAAAATATTTAAATTAATGAAAGTATTTAAATTCATACTATAACACATAATAAATGTATATTAATTAATGTTAAAGGAAGGGATTTTATGGAAGAGAAAAAATGTGTTAAAGTAATACCTCTGGGTGGATTAGGTGAAATAGGTAAAAATATTACTGCTATTGAATATGACAAAGACATTGTAGTTATAGATTGTGGTATAGCTTTTCCGGATGAAGAAATGTATGGGGTTGACTTAATCATACCAGATATAACTTATTTAATTGATAATAAAGAAAGGGTAAAGGCTTTTGTTCTTACTCATGGACATGAAGATCACATTGGTTCATTACCTTATATTTTAAAGCAACTAAATGTACCGGTGTACGGAACTAGATTAACCTTAGGTATATTAGGTAATAAACTAAAGGAACATTTTTTAGAAAATGAATATACCCTTAAAACTGTGGAAGCTGGAGAAACTATAGAATTTGAAGATATTAAAGTTGAATTCATAAGAAATACCCATAGCATAGCTGATTCTTGTTCCTTAGCTATACACACTCCTATTGGGAACATAGTCCATACTGGAGATTTTAAAATTGATTATACACCTATAGATGGTTTAGTTATGGATTTAGAAAGAATATCTGAATTGGGAAAAGAAGGGGTATTACTTTTAATGGCAGATAGTACTAATGTAGAAAGACAAGGTCATAGTTTATCAGAAAAGTCTATAGGGCAGACCTTAAATAGAATTTTTTCTACAGCTACAGGAAGAGTGATAGTTGCAACCTTTGCCTCCAATATACATAGAATGCAACAAATAGCTGATGCTTCAGTTAAGTACAAAAGAAAAATTGCCTTTAGCGGTAGAAGTATGGAAAATATATCTACTGTAGCTATGGAGTTAGGTTATTTACATATTCCAGAAGGAACTATGATAAATGTAGATGACATAAGAAATTACAGAAATGAAGAAGTAACTATAATAACTACAGGTAGCCAAGGTGAGCCTATGGCAGGCCTTGCAAGAATAGCATTTTCAAATCATAGAAAGATTCAATTAGAGCCTGATGATCTTTTTATTATCTCAGCATCTCCTATACCTGGGAATGATAAGCTTATATCTAAAGTTATCAATGAACTTTATAAAAAAGGTGCAGATGTTATCTATGAAGCTTTAGAAGATATCCATGTATCTGGGCATGCTTGTCAAGAAGAGTTAAAATTAATACATTCATTAGTTCATCCAAAGTATTTTATGCCTGTTCATGGAGAATATAGGCATTTAAAACATCACAAAGATCTGGCTAAAAGTTTAGGTATGGAAGAAGAGAATATATTTATAATGAATACTGGAGATATACTTCAGCTTTCTGAGGATGAAGCAAGAATATCTGGTAGGGTTCATACTGGAAGGGTACTTGTAGATGGTATAGGAGTAGGTGATGTAGGCAACATAGTACTAAGAGACAGAAGGTATTTAGGTCAAGATGGTATGGTTGTTGTAGTTTTAACTATAGAGAAGGAAAGTTATAGTATATTAGCAGGACCAGATATTATAACTAGAGGTTTTGTTTATGCCAAGGAAGCGGAAGATATGATCAATAAAATTAGAGATATAGCAAGAGAAGAAATTGAAAATTCTTTGGCAAATAATCAGATAGAATGGTATGTATTAAAGACCAATGTAAAAAGATCTATAGAGAGATTCTTATATGATGAAACTAAAAGACGACCAACTATATTCCCAATAATTATGGAAGTATAATATACTAATGTTTAAATAACATGCTACAGATAATAGTTCTCTGTGGCATGTTATTTATTTTATAATAGCTATTAGTAATATTTAAATCCTAATTTAATAAATTTATACTATACAAATTTATTAAATTAGGAGGGATATTATGGAAGAAAGAGTTATAAGTGTGAAAGGAAAGGGTAAAGCATCAATACCACCAGATACAATAGAAATTAATATGATATTAACTACGTTAAAACCTACCTATGAAGAAGCTATGAATGCTGCTAGTAGAGACTTGGATGAATTGAGGTTATGCTTAAGGAGTGTAGGCTTTGATAAAAAAGATATAAAGACTACTAATTTTAGAGTGGACACTAAGTATGAAAATATTACTGATGCCAATGGGAATTATAGAAGAGTTTTTGTAGGATATGAAGTTACCAATAACTTAAGAATTGAATTTGAGCAAAATGCTATGATGTTAACTAGAGTCCTTAATGCTCTTGCAGGTTGCAAAGCAACACCCGAGTTTTCTATAAGGTATAAGGTTAAAGATGATACAGATGTTAAGGATTTACTTTTGGAAAGAGCTGTAGAGGATGCAAGATCAAAGGCTAAAGTAATGGCAGAGGCTGCAGGGATAAGATTAGGAAAGGTGCTAAGTATAGATTATAGTGGGAGTGATGTTCAATTATATAGGGATATTTATAGCATAAATAAGAATCTAATTTCTACAGGAGGAGCTCCAAACATTGATTTACAGCCTGATGATATAGATGTAGAAGATACAGTGACTGTAGTTTGGAGGATAGAAAGTTAATTTATTTGGTATTATAAGAGTAGTTAGGCCTTAGAAATAAGGCTTTTTTTATAAAATCATTGAAAAGTATATGGAGTTATTGATACAATTATTTACATATAAGATAAAAGGGGGGTAAGTGTATGAAGGGTTTTTTTAGAAAAAAGTCTGTTGTCATTTTTATTATAGTAATTCTTGTAATAATAGCTGCTGTATTTGGGGTAAATTATCTAATGGATAGAAAGTCAGGAAAGTTAACAGCTAAAGAAAATCAACAGGAAATAAAATCAATTAATGAAGAGATATCAAAAGAAGATTCTAAGGAATTGAAGCCAGCAGATTATTATCCAGAAGCAGATGTTTATGATATAATGCATAGAATGGCTAATACTAAGATAATTGCAGAGAATAATAAAATTTGGGGAGAATTACCCATGGAAAAAGAAGAAATTCAAAATTTAAAAAGAATTGTAGAAAAGATAGATTATGAGGATAGAGAAAAACTGTTAGATATTTTAAATAGATGGGAAAAAGGAGATTTCTCTCAGGCGGATAAGGATCATAATTATGTATGGGAAAAGTTAGGTGGAACTATAGGACGAGCTGTAGGTATAAAAGCTGATTAAAAGGTATAGAATTTTTATTCTATACCTTTTAATATTTTTTCACTAATATGGCTAGAATACAAAGGCAGATTAGAATTTTAATTATATATTTAGATTAATTTTTATGTTAATTTTATATAAAAATATTTATAAAAGTGACTAACTAGATGCAAGCTAATGAAAGTATAGATTAAATTTGGTATAATAATTAGTAATTAGGAATTATTATATTAACAATAGTTAAGAAAGAGTGAAGATAAATGAATAAAAAAAGTCATCAAACAAAGTGGAGACGATTAGATAATACAGCAAAAATATTTCCTGTCATTGCTAATGAAAACTTAAGTAATGTATTTAGAGTGTCTGTCACTTTGAAGGGAGATGTAGTACCAGAAATTTTACAGCAAGCATTAGAAGAGGTACTTCCATGGTTTGATGGATTTAACGTAAGACTTAGAAGCGGTTTTTTTTGGTATTACTTTGAAACTAATAAAAAAATACCCATAGTAGAAAAAGAAGCTACTTACCCATGTAAGTATATAGACCCACGTAGTAATCAGCAATTTTTATTTCGTGTATCTTACTATGAAAAAAGAATTAACTTAGAGGTTTTTCATGCTATTACAGATGGAATGGGTGCTATTAACTTTTTAAAGGAACTTACTTATCACTATATAGAACTACTTAAAATTAAGGATTCCCCTAAAAAAGTTACAAGGAGACCCAGTAGTGAATGTATACTTGATACTGAGGATAGTTATTTAAAAAATTATAAGAGGTTAGCTAAGAAACCTTATAGTACTAAAAAGGCTTATCAGTTAAAGGGAGAATTATTATATCTAGATACAGTAAGTGTTATTCATGGGTATGTTGACCTAGCAGGACTTAAATCAAAATGTAAAGAAAAAGGCGTAAGTATAACTAGATACTTATTGGCGTTATTGATATGGTGTATTTATGAGGAATACTTAAATAAGCAAAAACATGAAGACCCTATATCAATTAATTTACCTATTAATCTTAGATCTTTCTTTGATTCTACAACTACTATGAACTTCTTTGCTGTAACAGCCATAGAATTTTTATCTGATGGAAAAGAGCATAGTTTTGAGGATATTCTTTTTATGGTAAATAAACAGATGGATGAAAATATAACTAAAGAGAAGCTAGAAGAAACTATTTCTTATAATGTATCCAACGAGAAAAAAACTTTAGTTAGATTTGCTCCACTAGTCTTTAAATATATTGCATTACAGTTAGTTTATGGAAGAATAAGTAGGGGAAATACTATGACTTTATCTAACTTAGGATATATAAAGGTTCTCCCTGAATTTGAGGATTACATAGAGAACTTTCATTTTATTATAGGTGTGTCTAAAAAACAAAAAATGAAGTGTGGAGTATGCTCTTATAAAGATAAAGTGGTAGTAACTTTTTCCTCAGTGTTAGGAGATACATATTTGCAAAGAGCTTTCTTTAGAGCTTTAACTAAAGAAGGAATTGATGTAACAATAGAAAGTAATGGTGTATTAAATGAAAAGGTGTAGAAGATGTCAAGTAAACATATTGGATGAAACACATACTTGCCCTCTATGCAGAAGAGTACTAGAGTATGATGAAATGAATGAAGAATCCACAAGTATGTATCCTAATGTTGAGTTTGATATAGGTAAATATAATAAAATAAAAAGAATTTTTTTGTTTATATTAACTGTAGTTTCTGTAGTTTTAGGTTTTATTAACTATATTACCTACTCAGGAGTAATATGGTCTTTAATTGCAGTGGTTGGAATTATATATTTTGGAGTTACAGTTACCTATTCCATTATGAATAATGCTAATTTGGCTTCTAAAATATTAGTTCAAACCATAGGAGCTGGAATACTAGTTGTAGTCATTGATAATGTTACAGGATACATTGGATGGTCTGTGAACTATGCAGTTCCTGCAATGATACTATTTGCTAATTTAGCAATTGTGCTTCTTATGATAGTTAATCCCATGAATTGGCAAAGTTATTTTATGTATCAAATTGCTATTACTATTTTTAGCTTTATTCCTTTGATACTATTTTGGGTAAAATTAATAGATAGACCGTTTTTAGCTATTTTAACTAGTGGAATTTCAATTCTTATTTTAATTGGTACCATAGTTTTTGGCGATAGAAGCGTAAAAAATGAATTAATTCGCAGATTTAATACCTAGGAGAGAGAAGATGAAAGAGAAAAAGATTAGTATTCGTGGAAATTTAGTTAGAGAATTAATTAATAATATTACAGATACTTCCCTGGGGGAACCAATTCAAACAGGAAAATTTAGAAAGCATCCTGTAGAACCTCCTTGGAAGTGTCCTAATGGATATTTATATGAAAAAATAGAGTTAGATAATTTTGTTATGGAATATTTAAAGCCAGAAGAAAAATCTAACGGAAAAGTAATTCTGCAGCTTCATGGTGGAGGCTACATTGGTCCCATGAAAAATGTGTATAGAAGATTTGCAGTAAATTATTCAGAACTAGGTAAAAGTACAGAGGTTTTAACTATTGATTATAGAGTAGCTCCAGAGAATCCATTTCCGGCAGCATTAGAAGATGCAATAGCTGCTTATCAGTGGCTTATAGAAGAAAAAAATTATGAATCAAAGAAAATCATGGTAGTAGGAGATTCTGCTGGAGGAGGATTAGCATTAGCACTGTGTCTTTACCTAAGGGATAATGAAATTTCTCTTCCGGCAGGAATTGTAGTTATGTCACCTTGGAATGATTTGACTCATAGTGGTACAAGTTATATAGAAAATTATGAGATTGATCCTCTTTTTGGTAAGACTACAAACAATATGCTATATGATTCAGCATATGTAGGAGATAATAATCCTCATAACCCATATATATCACCGGTATATGGAGATTTTACAGGATTTCCACCAATGCTTATGCAAGTGGGAACCCATGAAGTTCTTTTAAGTGATACTCTCACTGTGGCAGAAAGGGCAAGAAATCAAAAGGTTAAAGTTAAATTGTCTGTTTATGAAGGTATGTTTCATGTGTTTCAAATGGCAGGAGATTTAATTCCTGAAAGTAAAGCGGCATGGAAGGAAGTTGGAACTTTTATAAATAAAATTTGGAAAACTAAATAGTGATAATAGATTTAACTATTTTGGGGAAGGGGAATAAATCATTGAATATTATTACTGTAAACAATGAAAATATTGAAAGGGAACATATTTGCTGTGCTATTGCTGATAAGAAAGGTGAATGCCAAGTGTCATCGAAGAAAGCATGGATGAAGGCTAGATTCGCTGATGGATTGGTATTCAAAAAAGGTGATGTAAGAGGTAAAGTTTTTATTGAGTATATACCTGCAGAGAAAGCTTGGTGTCCTATTATTGCAGAAGAGTACATGTTCATTAATTGTCTTTGGGTATCTGGTAAATATAAGGGTCAAGGGATTTCGAATAAATTATTAAATGAATGTATTATAGATAGTAAAAACAAAGGGAAAAAGGGATTAGTAATTCTATCTTCAGATAAAAAAAGACCTTATTTAGCAGATAAAAAATATCTGATTCATAAGGGGTTCTTAATTGCAGATAGAGTAGAGCCTTATTATGAACTGTTATATTTACCTTTTAAAGATGGAGAAAGTAAACCTTCATTTAAGTCATGTGCAAAGGAAGGTAAAATAGATGAAATGGGATTTGTACTTTATTATAGTAATCAATGTCCTTTTACAGCTAAGTATGTGCCTCTTGTTGAGGAAATTGCTAAAAGTATGAATATTAATATGCAGGTTAAGAAATATGAAACTATAGAAGAAGCTCAAAATTCACCAACACCATTTACTACCTATAGTTTATTTTATAATGGAGAATTTATAACAAATGATATCTTAAATGAGAAAAAATTTATTAAAATATTAGAAGAAAATCAAGATTACAGTAAAGTAGAGGTATAGAATAAATGGCATTAAGAAAAATTAGACTTTCAAATGATGAGATATTAAGAAAAAAAAGCAAAGTGGTTGAAAAGGTAGATGATAGAATTAGATTAATCTTAAATGATATGGCAGATACTATGTACAATACAGAAAATGGTGGTGGCTTAGCTGCTCCACAAATAGGGATATTAAAAAGATTAGTCGTGTTAGATATGGGACAAGGGTTGATAAAACTAGTAAATCCAAAGATAATATACAAAGAAGGAGAACAAAAGGTGGTAGAAGGTTGCTTAAGTATACCAGATACTTGGGGAAAACTAAAAAGACCAGCGAAGGTTATAGTGCAAGCCTTAGATGAGAATGGTGAGGAGGTCACTTATACCGGTACAGGTGACTTAGCAAAATGTTTCTGTCATGAGATTGATCATTTAGACGGGATACTCTTTACGGATCTTGTAACAGAATATATAAGGTAATTACCTTTTAAAATAAAAGTATCCTATACTATTTAAAGAATAATATAGGGTACTTTTTTAATTATGTTATATAAAAATCATAATAGCCTTAAATGTGCAAATTAATTTATGTAAAATAAAGAATATTATAACAATATATTTTGTTATGATATATAATTTAAATAGATGTTTATGGTAAAGAGAGGTACTTAAAGGTGGATGATCAAAATATACAGAATGAAATGATAAGTAAAGAAAAGTTAGTAGAGTTTGTTACTCCTTATTATAAAATAAAGATAGAATGCATGACTTATCACATATTGAAAGAGTTCTCAAATATGTTGAAAAATTAGTAAAGAGTATTGATTATAAAGTTGATATGGATATTTTAATATATGTGCATACTTTCATGGTTTTATATATAGTAGTGAGAAAAATATAATTTAAGGGTTACAGTCACAGAATATGTCTCAGAGTATGATAAAGAAAATTATTAATGCTTCAAGGGAATCACAAAGGGATGAGGAAGTTATCACTCTAGAAGGAAAAATTCTTCATGATGCACACATGATAGAAGATGGAAAAACATATTTAATTGTTAAATCACTTATAACAAGATAAGTTAGAGGACAAACATTAGAAGAAACTATTAAATACATAGAAGATAATATACTTGGTAAAGGTACTTGTTATCTGCCAAAAGTAAAAAGGATATATCTGGAGCAACAAGAGTTTACCAAGGCTTTTATTTATGATTTAAAGGCGGGTATAGATTAGATTGTATACCCTTAGTGAATTATAAATTCAGTAATTACATATGATTTTACATTAAAATGTTTTGAGGAGCATGATAGTGGGGGTAATGAATACATATCTGGGATTTCACTATATCAGCTAATAAATAAGCAGTAATTGAAAGAGGGGAAAGATTAGTATGAAAAAATCATTACTTAAAAGTAGAACTATAACTGAATTAGAAGCGAAAATTAAATTATATGGGGAAAGTGCTGTAGAGGAATTTTTACTAATTATAAAAGATAAGGGTACTCCAATAATAGAAGAGTTAGAAAATGATTCTAAAAATTCTTTAGTTACTTTTATTTACAAAGGAGACGAAGAATGTGAAAATGTTTTGTTTGTACCTCCTGTAGGAAAAGAAAACTATAACGATAACCAAATGGAAAGAATAATGGAAACATATTTATGGTATATTGCCTATGAAGTGAGAAATGATGTACGTTTTAAGTATTATTTTTCACCAAATGATCCACTAGATAATAATTGGGATGAAAGATTTTATAATAGATCTATATATGATAAATTAAATAAAAAAGTAATGATTTTTCAAGGGGAAAATGAAGAAGACGATGTGAAAAGTTCCTATGTAATAATGACGCAGTCGCCGGAAGATGTTTGGACTAAAAGAATAGAAGGTGTGCCAAGAGGAAGTGTAGATGAATATAAATTTGAAAGTGAAAATTTAGAGGATAAACGCAGAATTAGAGTTTATACACCTTATGGATATGATAAGAATGAAAAAAATTATGGGTATATAGTATTAACTGATGGTGACGAGTATATAAATGTTCTTTCTGCAATAGAAACTTTAAACAATCTTATAGCTTCCAAGAAGATACCTCCTATAATTGCAATATTCATTGATTCAACCGAAAACAGGATGGAAGAATTGAAGTGTAGTAATTCTTTTGGAGAAGTTATAGTCAAAGAACTAATTCCATGGGTTAGACGAAATTATAGTATTTCTAGTAATCCAAAAGATGTCATAATTGGTGGGCTAAGTTTAGGTGGATTAACAGCAACTTATTTAGGGTTAACCTATTCAAAAATTTTTGGAAATGTTCTTTCTCAGTCAGGATCTTATTGGTATAGACCTGAAAGTTATAGCTCTGTTAATGATGATTGTTGGATGAGCTCTAATTTTAAGAAAATAGATAAATTATCCCTTAAATTTTATTTAAGTATTGGGGTTTTAGAAACTAAGGATAGAATAATCGATACTAATATAAATTTAAAAGATACTTTAACGGCTAAAGGATATGATGTTGAATTTCAATGGTTTAAAAGTGGACATGATTACTTAAGTTGGGGAGAAAACTTAGCAAATGGGTTGATTTCACTCATAGGAGTATAATATATGAGAAGAGGATCTATGGAGAGTAATAAGAGTTTGATAAGGCTTTTATTTATGACTTAATTGTGGGTACAAAGAGATTATTACTTGGGGAGGCTTTAATTTGAATTTTGAAGTTGTATTATCAAAAGTTTATTTTAAAAATGAATGAACCTTTAGAAAAGGTACTTTTAAATAGCAAAATTCCTGAAACCCGCATGAACAGAA
>NZ_DHYX01000085.1:0-171 GCF_002414285.1 Clostridium sp. UBA5119
TTTAAGTCCTGTGCGTCTGCCAGTTCCGCCACTCCAGCATATTACTTGGCAATTTATTTGTTTTTAAAATATGGTAGCGGAAATAGGACTTGAACCTACGACCCTTCGGGTATGAACCGAATGCTCTAGCCAGCTGAGCTATTCCGCCACATGGTTGCGGGGGCAGGACTT
>NZ_DHYX01000085.1:247-382 GCF_002414285.1 Clostridium sp. UBA5119
AGCATATTACTTGGCAATTTACTTATTTTTAAAATATGGTAGCGGAAATAGGACTTGAACCTACGACCCTTCGGGTATGAACCGAATGCTCTAGCCAGCTGAGCTATTCCGCCATATGGTTGCGGGGGCAGGACT